>JABWBL010000041.1 GCA_013360535.1 Planctomycetaceae bacterium | reverse complement strand
CATGGCTGCGGCCGGGTAAGGCGCGAGCAGCGCCAACAGCGGCCCCGGCTGGTCGATGTCGGGGTCCAGCCAGTCCGCGAACGCCGCCGGCGGCAGGAACACCGGCATGCGGTCGTGGATCGGGCGGACGAGGTCGTTGGCCTCGGTGGTCAGGAGCGTGCACGACTCGACGACGTCGCCCTCCGGCCCCTCCCAATGCTCCCACAGCCCGGCGATGGCCAGCGGCGCGCCGTCCGCCGCGTAGATGTAGTACGGCTGCTTGCGGCCGCCCTCGGCGCGCCACTCGTAGAACCCGCTGGCCGGCACCAGGCACCGCCGCCGCTTGAAGGCCGACCGGAACGACGGCTTCTCGGCCACCGTCTCGGCCCGGGCGTTGATCAGGGGCGGGCCCTTCACCGGGTCCTTGGCCCAGGGCGGGACCAGGCCCCAGCGCATCCATGCCACCCGCAGGCCGGGGGCGGTCGCCCCGTCCCGGACCACCACCAGGATCTTCTGGGTCGGGGCGATGTTGAAGCGGGGGACCGCGTCCGGGGGGGCGTCGAGGTCGAACAGGGTCCGGAGCGCGTCCCCGGGCCGGGTCAAGGTCATGCGGCCGCACATGCGGCCGGAGCGTAGCAGGGGGAATCGGCCGGGCCCCGGGGTGGCGCGCAGACCACCCAGGGTGACTAGCCGGGTATCCAACCCCTGGGTAGCGAGGGAGGCGGGGCGGGGCTCGGGGCCTTCCCACCGCCTTCATGAGGCTTGGCACCGGGCTTGCTTCTTGGCGGTCGGCGGCCGTCCCGACCGGCGCCGAGAGGCTCCCCGATGCTGACCACCCGGATCCGGATCCTGACCCTGGTCCTCACCCTGGCCGCCCTGGGGGGCACCGGCCGGGCCGAGACCTACGAGGACCTCGAGACCGGCTTCAAGCTCAAGATCCCCACCGGCTGGAAGCACAAGTACGACCTGGCCGCCTCGGCCCTGCAGCTCGCCGGCCCGGGCGGGATCCGGGTCCGCCTCCTCGCCAAGGTCGCCGCCCTCGCGGCGACGGCGCGCGCGCCCGTGGCCTCCTGAGGATTGCCCCAAGCCGACGCCCCCCGCGACTTCGTGCGGAAGTCGCGAGGGGCGTGGAACTGGCGCGCGGGGCGCGGCTCACTTCAGCGAGGCGATGTCGATCACGAAGCGGTACTTGACGTCGCCCTTCACCATGCGCGCGAAGCACTCGTCGAGCTTGGCGGCCGGAATCAGCTCGATGTCGGCGGCGAGGCCGTGTTTCGCGCAGAAATCGAGCATTTCCTGAGTCTCGCGGATGCCGCCGATCGCGGAACCACCCAGGCGCCGGCGCTTGAAGATCAGGCTGAAGACGCCGAGCGGCACGGGCTCGGCCGGAGCGCCGACGAGCACCATCGAACCATCGAGCTTGAGCTGCTCGAGGTAGGCGTTGAAGTCGTGCGGCGCCGACACGGTGTCGAGGATGAAGTCGAAGGTGCCCAGCTGCGACTGCATCGCCTGCGCGTCGGTCGAGAGGATCACGTCGTGGGCGCCGAGCTTGAGCGCGTCGGCGCGCTTGCGCTCGGAAGTCGTGAACACGACGACGTGCGCGCCCATCGCGCGCGCGAGCTTGACCGCCATGTGCCCGAGGCCGCCGAGGCCGACGACACCGACCTTGTGGCCGGGCCCGACCTTCCAGTGGCGCAGCGGCGAGTAGGTCGTGATGCCGGCGCACAGGAGCGGTGCGGCGCGCGCGGGATCGATCCCGGCGGGGACCTTCACCACGAAGGCCTCGTCGACCACGATCGCGTCCGAGTAGCCGCCGTAGGTGACGCCGCCGACGTGCTTGTCGGGGAAGTTGTAGGTGAACGTCGGCATCGTCGCGCAGTACTGCTCGTCACCGGCCTTGCACTGGGGGCAGGTGCGGCAGGAATCGACCATGCAGCCGACGCCAGCGATGTCGCCGACCTTGAACTTCTTCACGTCGCTGCCGACGCGCGCGACGCGGCCGACGATCTCGTGGCCGGGCACGCACGGATAGACGGTCGGCATCACGCTCTTCCACTCGTCGCGCACCTGATGCAGGTCGGAGTGGCAGACGCCGCAGTAGAGGATCTCGATGTGGACGTCGTTGGGACCCGGCTCGCGCCGCTGGATCGAGAGCGGGGCAAGCTTGGCGGTCGGGCTCGCGGCGCCGAAGGCCTTGGAGGCGAAAGTCTTGGTCATGGCTGGCTCGTGGGGATGGGGGATCGGAGGGAGCGGGGATTCTCGGGCGCACGGGGCGCGCTCTCAAGCGGCGAGGTGGCGTAGACTGCGCCGCACCACGATGGCGACGCGCAAGAAGGCAGCCGTGAAGGGGAAGAGCGAGCGCAAGCCGACCGCAGGCGGCGCGGACGAGCTCATCGATGCGCTGCCGACGTCGCAAGTCGGACTCGTGCGCGCGCTGAGAACGTTCGTCACGGCCCTCGACGAGCGAGTGACCACGGACGTGAAGTGGAACTCGCCGAGCTTCCGCACGAGCGACCATTTCGCCACGCTCCACCTGCGCGATCCGAAGAAGGTGCTCGTCATCTTGCACTTCGGTGTCCACGGCAAGGCCAAGCCCGGGTTGCGCGAGCGCATCCCCGATCCCGACGCGCTGCTCGAGTGGCGTGGAGACGATCGTGCGGTCCTCACGCTCGAGAGCGAGTCCCAGCTGAAGTCCCGCGCCGCCGCGCTGCGGAAAATCCTGCGCTGCTGGATCGCCGAGCTGGCGTAGTCCCAAGTTCGGGAGCCCACCGCGCATCGGGCGGGTCGTTGGACCGCCAACCTTGCGGGCGCGCCGGGCCGGCTGGAGCATCGGGGGCCGCTGACCGATCTACCGACACCCGATGCTGCCCTCCCTACTCGCTCTCGTGTTCGCGCTGCTCGGAGCGCTGGCCCAGTCTCCCCAACCCGAGCGCCCCGCCACGGGCCTCGTGTTCGACGCCGCGAGTTACCGCGGCACTCCCTACAAGCCGCTGCTCACGCGCGGCACCTACGAGTCGCTGCCGCCGCGCGTCTCGCTCGAGCGTTACTGCCCGACACCCGGCGACCAGGGCCGTTACGGCACGTGCGCGGCGTGGGCGATCGGCTACCACATGCGCACGGTGCTCTACGGGCTCGAGCACGACATCACCGATCGGGCGAAGCTCGACGCGATCGCTTTCTCGCCGGCGTTTCTCTACCAGATGGTCAAGGCGCCGGACGACGTCGATTGTCAGGCGGGCTCGAATCCGGTGCTCGGCTTCGACACGCTCAAGGCGCTCGGCATTCCGCGCGCAGCGACGATGCCCTACACGTGCAACGTGGCGCCGAGCACGGCGGCCTTGCTCGAGGCGGTCGATTACCGCATCGAGGACTACGCGGTGCTGTACTTCCTCGACGAGCAGGATCCGCAGGTGCGCGTGAACACGACGCGCAAGGCGCTGGCCGAAGGTTTCCCGGTGATGCTCGCGTTCATCGTGCCCGAGAGCTTCTACAAGCCGGGCAAGGTGTGGCGCGAACTGCCGACCGACAACGGACCGAGCGGACAGCACGGCCGCCATGCGATGCTCGTCGTCGGTTACGACGACACGTTCGAAGGCGGCGCGTTCCGCGTGCTCAATTCCTGGGGCAAGAGCTGGGCCGACGGCGGGTTCGTGTGGATCCCCTACCGCGAGTACGGGCTGTATTCGCTCGGTGCGCTGCAGGCCTACGGCCCGCGACTCGAGGACAAGGCTGCGGAAGGCAACACGCTCGCGCAGGCGTGGCTCGGCGGCAAGCTCACGTTCGAGCAGCGCGACGGCGAAGCGATGGCGGCGTACCGCGCGGCCGAAGGGCAGCTCGAGTTCGAGGAACTCGTCGCCTACCGCATGTCGCGCAGCTATCCATCCGGCACACGCTTCCGCTTCCGCGTCACGGCCGAGAGCGAGTGCTACTTGTACGCCTACGCGACGGACCTCACGGGCGCGATCACGCAGATCCTGCCGTTCGACGACGGCATGTCGCCGCGCATCGGCCGCAAGAGCACGCTGGCCTTTCCTTCGGAAACCAAGGTGATCCGCATGGACGAACAGGCGGGCTCCGACTACCTGCTCCTGCTCTTCTCCGCGCGGCCGATCGACACGAAGGAGCTGCTTGCGAAGTTGAAAGCGGGTGCAGGCACGCTCTCGACGCGCGTCAAGGCGGCCCTGGGCGAGAGGTTGATTTCGCGCGAGCGAGTGCGCTACGCGGCGAGCGAGATCGGCTTCGCGTTGTCCAAGCCGCCCGCGGGCGACGTCGTTCCGCTGATGGTCGAGTTGAGGCACGACTGATGCTCGCCACACTGCTGCTCGCGCTTGCGTCGAACGCGCAGGCACTTCCGCAGGCGCGCCTCGCGCTTCCGTCGGCGGGACACACCCACCGCATCACCGCGATCGCGCTCAGTCCCGACGCTGCATGGGTCGCGAGCGCCGACCGCCTGGGTTTCGTTCAGATTCGCGCCGCGCAAGGTGGACGCGAGCACTTCCACGCCGACGTCGTGCGCCAGCCCGAACGTGGGGTCGAGGCGTTGGCGTGGAGCGGAGACGCGAACTTCGTTGCGACCGCCGCAAGCGAGGCGGTGACCGTCGTCGAGCTGCGCACGATGGAGGTCTTCGCGCGCCTTCCGCTCGAAGGTGCGAGTGACGTGAGCGACGACTTCGGAAGCGACACGCTGCTCGCCGCGGGCATCACGAAAGGCCGCTGGTGGCTGGCGCGAGTGCGACCGCAGGAAGTCGAAGCGGACGAGCTCGTCGGCGGCCCCTGTTCCGACGCCGCGGCCGGTCTCGCGAGGCTCACCCGCCACGGCACGCGCGCGTGCGTCGCGCTGGCCGACGGCTCGGCGAAGCTCGTCGACCTGAAGTCGGGCGAGCTCACGCTCGAATTCCCCGCCGCGGATGCGGTGCGCGGCTTCCTGCCCGATGGGCGGCTGCTCTCGCTGTCCACGGACCCGCAGGACAAGAAGATCCAGCGCCTCGCGTGGCGCGACGGCGCGAGCGGAGTCGTCCTCGGAACGCGCGACTTCGTCGCCGGATCGGAGTTCTACTCCCAGCGCGTCTGGTGGCACGGCGCGAGCGGCTTCTCGCTGCCCATCGTCGACTCCCAGCTGCGTCGATTCAGCGGAGAGGAGCTCTCCGCACCAGCTCCGCTCCCCATCGAGCTCGATCGGCTGGTCGGCGCTCCGGGTCGGCAGCCCGGCGAGTGGATCGTGTCGCTGGGAACGCCGGCCGGTGTCAACCGCTACGAGCTCGGCTTCTACGACGAGCGCAAGCAGGCGATCGTCGAGCGCTGGGAAGGACGGACGGACGCCGTGCGATCGATGCGCGCGGAAGTGGGCGCGAACGAGATGTGGCTCGGTGGAGCGCACCCCGCGCGCGTGTCGTGGAGCGACGCGGGGATGTCCGTCGCGCCGCTTCCGGCCCAACCGCAGCTCGTCGCACGGCTACCCGGCGGTGGCCTGCTCGTCGCGCGCGCCGAGCCACACGAAGTGCAGTTTCTCGCCGCGAATGGAGTCGTCGAGGCTCGCCTGTCGCTCGGAGAGGGCCAGTATCCGCAAGAGATCCTGCTCGACCCGACCGGGCGCCACGCCGCGGTTCGCACGTGGAATCGCCTGCATCTCGTTGCGATCGAGCCGCGCACGCTCAAGTGGTCGAAGGATGTCGGCGCCAGTTCCGTCACGTTCACGGCCCTCGGCGCCGTCGTGTTCTCTCCCGATGGCGAGCGCGTCGCCGTTTCGGGCTATCGCACGCACACCAGTCCCGACAATTCGCTGCGGGTCGACGGCGAGCTCGCGCTGTTCGAGGTCGCCGACGGGCGAGTGGCGTGGACCGCGCCCCTGGCGATCGCGCAGATGCGTTTCGTGCTCGACGGCACGCAGATCGGCGGCATCCACGGAGATCACAACCAGTACGTCTCGGTGTCCGCGGCCACGGGTGAACTCAAGCGACGCCCGTACTGGGAGAGCCGCCTCGGCGGGCACCGCGGAACATGGCTGCAAAGCGGCAAGCTCGCGGCTGTCGGCTCAGGCACGACAGTGTTTCTCACGCGCCCTGACGACGGCTATTGCGAGAGGCAGATTCAGGTCCCGGATTGGACCTATTCGGCCTTGGCCTTCGGGCCTGAAGATCGGCACCTGTGGCTGGGTTGCGACGACGGGCGCGTGCAGGTGCTCGACGCGACGACGGGCGCCCTCGTCGCGACAGTCGCGACGCTCGAAGCAGGTGAATGGGTCGTCGCGACGCCGGACGGACGCTTCGACGCGAGTCCAAAGGCGCTGGATGAGCTGTACTACGTGCGCGGACGCGAGGCGCTTCCGCTCGCGGCCTTCTCGGAAGCGTTCTACACGCCACGCCTCTTGCCCCGCGTGCTCTCCGGCGAAGTGTTGCCGCCGCCGAAGGTGGAGCTCGCGAAGCTAGAGGCGCCACCGCGCGTCGAGCTGCTCGCCGTGGGTCCGGACTCGGCGAACGGATCGTTCGAAGTGCTGCTGCGCTCCCACGGATCGCGAGCGCCAGCCGAGCTGCGGCTCTTCCACAACGGCAAGCGCGTTTCCCTCAGCGGAAAGCCCGAAAAGGACAGCGATTCCACCGCGAAGGCGACCGCGAGCTTCAGCCTGAAGCACTCGCTGGAGCTCGTCCCGGGACCCAACGTCCTGCGCCTCGTCGCGCTCACTTCCCAGCGCACCGAGTCCGCGCCGGCCGAGCTCACGCTCGAACGCGGCGGTGCGACAGCCGTGCGCCCGCGCCTCTTCCTGCTCGCCTGCGGCGTCAACGAGTACGCCAACCCCAAGTACAACCTCAACTACGCGCGCGCCGATGCGGAGGCCTTCTCTTCGGCGTGGCGCGAGCGCACGGGCGGGCTATTCGAACAGGTCGACGTCACGCTCGCGCTCGACAGCGACGTCACGCGCGTCGGGCTCGCGCAGCACTTCGAGCGCATCGCGGCCAGTGCCTCTCCGACCGACGTCTTCGTCTTCTACTACGCCGGTCACGGAGTGATCGACGGCCGCGGCGCCTTCCACCTCGCCCCGCACGACGTCATGCAGCTCTACGGTGACGACGCGGGCCTCGCGCAGAAGGGCGTGCCGACCAAGGACCTGCTCGCGTGGTCGCAGGCGATTCGCGCGCAGAAGCAGCTCTTCCTGCTCGACGCGTGCCAGTCCGGAGGAGCGCTGGAGGGCCTCGCGCAGCGTGGCGCCGCCGAAGAGAAGGCGATCGCACAGCTCGCACGCGCCAGCGGCACCCACTGGCTCGTCGCGTCCGGTGCCGAGCAGTTCGCGGCGGAATTCAAGACACTCGGGCACGGGCTCTTCACGTACGCGACGCTCGAGGCGCTCTCCGGAGCGGCAGCCGGCGACGATCGGCAGCTCACCGTGCTCGAACTCTCGAGCTACCTCGAGACGCGCGTGCCGGAGCTTGCGCTCGAACACCGCGGCGCCCAGCAATATCCCGCGAGCTACGGCTCCGGACACGACTTCCCCATCGCGCTCTCGCGACCCTGATCCATCCCATGAGACTCCTCCCGCTTTCCTTCGTGCTGCTCTCGCCGCTCGCGCTCGCGAGCGAGCTGCGCGTTCCGGGCCAGTACGGCACCCTCGCGCGCGCGCTCGCCGTGGCCGTCGACGGAGACGTGATCGTGCTCGCGCCCGGCGAGTATCGCGAGAGCGTGCGCATCCACAGCGCGATCACGCTGCGGGGCGCGGGACCCAACGTCACGCTGCTCTCGGCCTCGAACGTCGCAGGCTCCGTGCTCTCGATCGATGTGGGCACCGGACCCGTGCGGATCGAGGGCGTCGGCTTCCGTGGCAACCCGAACTCGGATCTCGGCGGATACGTGCTGTATTCCGCAGGAAGTCGGCTGGAGCTCGCGGACGCGCAGTTCCTCGACCTTGCGAAGGGCGTGCGCATCGAGCGAGGCTCCGCGCGCTTCGAGCGCCTCCGTTTCGAACGTTGCCGCGGCGACGGCGTGCAGATGGCTTACGAGGGCGGCGACGAAGGGAAACCGGGTGCGCTCGAACTCCTCGACGTGCGCGTGACGGCGCAGTCGATGGGCTACGGCGCGCGCTCGCTCGACGGCACGCGCATCGTCGTCGACGGGAAGTCGCGCCTGACGGTGTGCGTCGAAGGTCCGGCGGAGCTCGTCACCACCCCCGATGGCACGACGTGGCCCCACGCGACGGTCTGGAATCTCGTGCCGCCTGCGCAGGACACGACCGATGAGCCGTGGACCAACACCGACGCCGGTGGCGACATTCCGTGGACGAACACGGACGCGGGCAACGGGACCGACGCGGCGCCTGATGAGGTCGAGGAAGTTCCGGTGGTGCCGGAGATGCCGCGCGAACAGCGGCTCGCGGCCTACGCGCGGATCGCACGCGAGCTGAACGACGCCATCGGGCCGGGCGCGGAGCTCGAGCGCGAGATCACGGCGCTCGGCCGCTTCCTCGAAGGCCTGTATGCGCTCGGCGACCAGTACGGCTGGTACTCCGAGGGCGGAGATGACCTTTTCTGCGCCGAGATCGCGCGTTTTGCACGGCGGCACGGCCGCGCCGGCATCCAATCCGCGCAGGCGAAATGGCCCGCGAACCCGCAGGGCAACACGGTGGAAGCACTCTTCAATCGGCGCTTCGGCTACGACTTCCAGTCGCTGTTCGTGCGCGAGGACATCGCGGAACTGGTCGTGGCGCTGGAGCAGCTCGAGCAGGCTCCCGACGACGAAACGCTCGCTGAAGCGTTGATCGACGCCTACGCCGTGCTCTTCGCGCGTTTCGCCATCGGATCGCCGGCGATCAGCGGCGCCCAATCGGTCATCAGCAGCACGCTGGCGCGCCTCGACATCTCCGTCACGTGGCGCCTCGTGCAGCTCGCGACCACGAGTGAGAGCGTGTATGCGCGCAACTTCGCCTTCGCGCTGCTGCCCGACACGAGGCGGGCCCTGCTGCGCCACTGGAGGGAGCTCTAGATGCAGGCGTTCCTCCTCAAATTGATCTGCGCGGCCTCCGCGGCGCTGCAACAGGCGCCCGAGACACCGCAGCTCGCGTACCTCGAGATCCAGCGCGCGCACTCGTCGCCTGTGCAGGACGTCGCGATCACTCCCGACGATCGCTGGCTCGTCACGACCGACTCCGTCGAGACCAAGATTTGGGATCTCGGCTCGGGGCGCGTGCTGCGCCGCTACGAATCGACCGGCAGGTTCGGGGGCAGCGGTCGCGCGCACACGTTCTGGTGGGAGCAACGCAAGGCGCTCGCGATCGCCGGCATCGATGCGGTGATCCTGCTCGACCCGGTGACGTTGGAGGAGCGCGAGCGGCTCGTGATTTCGGGCGGAGATGCGCTTTTCCTCGATGATTCCGGCACGCGCCTCTTCCGTACCTCGCCGTGGGGCGACGCCAACACGCAGGGCGGCCTCGCGATCCGCGAGCTGAAGTTCGGCAGGCTCAAGCGCAATGAAGAGGCGTGGGGCTTGTCGTGGTCCGGTGTCGACGCGTTCCCACAGGGCACGCACTCCGGCGGCGATCTCGTCGCCCTCGGAGGCAATCGCTTTCTGGCGAGCACGGTCGGCGGCACGCACCATCGCCTGCTCAAGCTCGGGGAGTGGATGGAGCTCGGCGAGTCCGTGCAGCTCGGGACGGGACGCACCGCGCGCGGCTCGGATGGTCAGCTCTACTTCCTCTCGATCGAGGGCACCGGAGCCGCCACCCAGGGACGCGTGAAGCGCCTTTTGCCCGCGGATTTCTCCGTGCTCGCGGAATCGAGCTTCCCTGTCGCGGACGGCGCGGTCGAGCTCGCGCCACGCTCACGCGACTTCCTCGATCGCGACGGCAAGCTGCTCCTGCGCACGCGCAAGGAACTCGTCGATGTCGATCTCGCGACGCTCGCGGCCACGTCGACTCGACCTCACGGATTGGGAGCGACGCTCGCGCTCGAGCGCAGCGCTGTCGCGCACAAGCTCGACGTCTGGGTCGGCACCAGCGGAGGGCGCGTGTTCGTCGTGCGCGGCTCGAGTCCGGCCAAGGAACTCGCGCCACGCCTGATTCCGGCCGGACCGCTCGTCACGAGTCCGGTCGACGACGAAGTGTTCATGGGCAGCTGGCGCATCGCGCTCCAGCCCTCCGGATTGGTCGCGCGCGACCTTGGCTTCGACACGGCGCGGCTCTCGATCAGCGGCGACGGCAAGACGACGGCCCGCCCGGAACCGGGCACGAAGAAGCTGCGCGTCGGCAGCCTGAAGAACCCTGAGAAGGCGACGCGCGTGCTGCCGAGCCAGGACGCGTGGGACGATCCGATCGCGAGCGCGCTGTCGACATCGGGGCGCCTGTTGGCACTGCGCTCCGCGACGGCCGTGTCCGTCATCGACACGCGCCAGGATGCGGTGCTGTGGTCGCCGCGCGAGCTCGGCATGTACATGCTCGAACCCGAGACCGCGACGATTGCGCTTTCGCCGGACGAGCGCCGCTGCGCCACCGTCGGGCGCGTCGACGGCGGCTGGAAGCTCTCGATGCTCGATCTCGTCGCGAAGAAGACGCTGTGGAGCGAGGTGCTCCGCGCGCAGCCGCTGCAGTTGAAGTTCCTCGGCAACGAGGTTCTCGCGACGATCGTCAATGACGTGCCAGGCGTCGGCGTCGACTTCATCTGTCGGCTCGCGACGACGGGCAAGAGCGTGATGGCTCAGCGGCTCTTCCAGACTCCGCTGCGCGAGAACCCGCCGAGCGCGCTGTCCGCGGACGGCGAGCGCTTCGCGACGCTCGAATACGGACGACTGAAGGTGCTCGAGACCGCCGTGCGCCGCTCCTTCGTCGACGTGCAGCCGCGCGAGGGCGTCGTCGGCCTCGCCTTCCTGCGCGACCCGCGCTTCCTCGTGCTCTCGTTCCAGAGTGGCGCGCTCGAGCTGTGGGACCTCGATCTGCCGCGTCCCGTGGCCTCGATCGCGGTGTTCGAGGATGGCCAGTGGGTCGTCGCCGGCGCCGACGTGCGCTTCGCGGCTTCCGCTGGCGCCGCGGACCGCGTCGCGTTCGTGCAGGGCAATCGCAACTTGCCGCTGGAGAGCTATTTCGAGCGCTTCCACACGCCCAATCTCGTCGGAGAGCTGCTCGCGCTCGAGGGTGGCGCTGCGCCGCCGGTCGTTCCCGTGCTCACGGCGCCGCCCAGCCTGAAGCTCTCGCAGGACGGTACGCGCAACGACGGTGCCGAGGTGAAGCTCGTCGCGCGCGTGAAGTCGTCCGGCCCCGCGATCGCGGAAGTGCGGCTCTTCCACAACGGCAAGCTCGTCGAGCAGTCGACGCGCGGCCTCGTGGTCGAGGACGACGAGCTCGACGCGGGCGAGTCGCTGCACCGCTGGAACGTGGCCCTGCTCCCCGGCGAGAACACGTTCCGCGCCGTGGCGATCGACGAGGCGCGCACGGAGTCGAGCCCTGCGGAACTCGCGCTCGCGGGCCCCGTCGGCTCCGCCGCGCCGTCCGGCATCCGCCTGCAGCTCGTCGTCGTCGGCATCAACAGCTATCGCAATCCGAAGTACGACCTCAACTACGCGGTCGACGACGCGCGCGCGTTCCGTGCGCGGCTGGTCGAGCGTGCGACGGGCATCGTCTCGAGCGTTCAGGTGCACGAGCTCTACGACAAGGACGCGACGCGCACCGGCATCCTGGCCGCGCTCGAGGCCGTGCAGCGCGAGTCCTCACGCAACGACCTGTTCGTCTTCTACTACGCAGGCCACGGCGTGATGTCGGGCGAGACGCAGCCGCGGTTCTTCCTCGCTCCGCACGAGGTCACGCAGCTCTACGGCAACGACGAGTCGCTCGCGCGCCTCGCACTTTCCGCCGAGGAGCTGCGCGAGCTCTCGCGGCGAATTCCGGCGCAGAAGCAGCTCTTCCTGCTCGACGCCTGCCAGTCCGCGGGCGCGCTCGACGCGATCGCTTCACGCGGCGCCGCGGAGGAGAAGGCCATCGCGCAGCTCGCGCGCTCGACCGGAACGCACTGGATCACGGCCTCGGGTTCCGAGCAGTTCGCGAGCGAAGTGAAGGCGCTCGGCCACGGCGTCTTCACGTACGTGCTGCTCGACGCGCTCGACGGCAAGGCCGACTCCGGCGATGGTCGCGTGACCGTGAACGAGCTCAAGGCCTACGTAGAGGCCCTCGTTCCGGAAGTGAGTCAAGCTCACAAGGGCTCGGCGCAGTTCCCCGCGTCCTACGGCTTCGGGCAGGACTTCCCCCTCGCCACTCTCAAGTCGAAGTGAACGAGGTTCCACGCGGAATGGCGCTCGAGGCCGCCCACTGCAAGCAGCGGACGGCCTCGGAAATCGTCGCGTCGTCAAATTACGGCAGAACGGTCAGCTCCACTGCGTTC
This sequence comes from Planctomycetaceae bacterium, assembly GCA_013360535.1. Classification (GTDB taxonomy): domain Bacteria; phylum Planctomycetota; class UBA1135; order UBA1135; genus F1-120-MAGs118. The sequence goes on along the minus strand of JABWBL010000041.1, from coordinate 910 downwards.
GACAAGTTCGTCGTGCCGGGAGCGGGCGGGTCGCGGAACCAGCCTTGGGCCCAAACCTTCATGCCCGCGGCGAAGGGATTGCCGAGAGCACCGGGATTTTCGGCCTGATAGGCGTTCCAGTCGAGCACCATCTGGCCGTCACAGGCGCCGGCGAGACCACCGGCGTTCTGCGTGGCCGTGCGTTGCGTCGGAGCCTTCACGCACAGGAAGCTCGTGCCGTTCCACGGCGCGTTGTTGAGGCCGGTCACGCTGTAGAAGACGAGGCCGACCTTCTGGCCCTCGACATTGGAGACCGTCAGCGTGCAGGGCGAGCCGAGCGAGGCGCTCGGGTTCGCCGAGGCGCTGATCGTCGCGTTGCAGCCGTTCGTCGTCGTGCCGCTCGTGCAGTAGCTGATCGGACCCGCGGGAGTGTCGAAGCACAGCTCCCACGCACCGAGCGAGCCGCTGTCGGCCGTCACGTACCAGTCGTAGAGGTGCAGCGTGTACGTGCCGTTCGCGGTCGCGACCGACGAGAGCGGAGCGTTGTCGATGCCGGCGAAACCGCTCGGCCAGGCGCCGAACTGCTGGTGGTACGTGCCCGGCGCGACGAGCCCCGGCGTGCAGGAGAAGCTCGCCACGGACGTGCCGCACGAGCCCTGCGTCGCGTTGACGTCGACGAAGGTGTAGTCGCCGCTCACCGGCGAGTTGCAGCCGCCGCCGAAGTTGCCGTTCATGTCCTGGAAGAGGTTCACGCGCTGGCCAGTGGGCAGCTCGAGCACCGCCTGGATGTCCCCCGACCAGTTGTGGGCGAGCCCGACCAGTCGCACGGACGCGATCGACGTCGCGCCCGCGGGCAGCGTGACGGCGAGCGGGCTCGAGAGCTGGCCCGTCGGCAGGATGTTCGGCCACGCACCGTCGACCGCGCCCGGAG
>JABWBL010000598.1 GCA_013360535.1 Planctomycetaceae bacterium | reverse complement strand
CGCCCCGAGCGCGCGAATTCTTCCGCGAGCTCGAGCTCGGCGCGCCACGCGAACTCCGTCTCGCCCTGCGCCTCGCCGACGAAACGCGCACGCACCTGCTCCGGCGCGGCGGCGAGCGGAGCCGCGAGCCACTGTGCGTCGAGCTCCGGCGGTACGGCGTGGGCCTCGGCGAGCGCGGCCCAGATCGTCTCGCGCTCCATCTCGCAAATCGTGCGTTGCTCCGGAGTGTCGAGCGACCCTGCGTGCACCTTCAAGCGCTCGCGCAGCCAAGCCACGGCCCGTGGATCGTCGCAGGACCCGAGCGACAGCAGCGCGTGGCGTCGCAGATCGAGGTTGCGGTCGACCGCGACCGTCGAGAGCACTTCAAACTGCGCCGGCAACCACTTGGCCAGCAGGTCGAGCGCCAATTCGCGCAGCAATTCGGGCTGTTCGGCCTCCAACGCGATCCGCGCGAGCTGCGCGCGGCCCGCTTCCGTCGCGCTCGTCGCCCAAGCCTTCAGCGCGCGCGTCCGCAGGTCGAAATCGCAACCCTTCCAGTCCTCGGCGAGCACTTCGATCGCCCGCTCGTCGCCAAAGGGCGCGCGCGCCAGCGCCGCTTCGACGCGCAGACGCCGCGGCACGTTCGGGCCGAGCCACGGCGTCAGCCGCGCGCGGCCGCGCTCGTCCTGACCCAAGGCCCAGACGGCGATCTTCGACACCTCGACTCGCTCGCGTGTGCGCCCCAGGACTCGCACCAGCGTCTCGTGGCAGGCTTCACCCGCGTGCAAACGCAGCGCTCGCACGAGCCCTGCCGCTCGCAACTCGTCGTTGCGAGCCTCCGCAGCGCTCGGCGGCGCGCGTTCGAGTGCGGCGAGCTCGTTTTCGAGCCGTTTTTCGACGATTTCGCGCAGGCTCTCGAGTGGCGCGAGCGGCTCCAGCAGCTCGAGCGCCGACATGCCCGCGCTTCCGCCGCGCTCCGCGAGCTTCACGAGGTCGGGCGCAAACACCTTCAGCGGAATCCCGCGCGGCAGTTCCGCCAGCGCCGCCTCCGAACGCCGCTTGTCGAGCGCAAGCCAATGTTCGTGCAACGTGCTCTCCCACTTGCCGATCAGCCGCGCATCGCACAACGCCTCGAACGCCGTCTCCGCGATCTCGCGCTCGCCGTCGTTCAGGCGATCCGCGACCAGCGCGCCGAATTCGCTGCGCCCTTCGTCGAGGAGCAACGACTTCGCGAGCTCGAGCATGCCGCGCCGCTGCTGCGTTTCCTTCCACGGCTCGAGGTCCGCCGGCGTGAGCCCTTCGGGATGCACCTCGAGCGCCTGGAACAGGTAACCATCGAGTTTCTGCGCGATTTCGTGGTGCTCTCGGGCGAACTCGAGCACCTTCGCCGCCGGCAATGCCTCGAGCGCGCCGCGCAGCAGCGACAGCGCGCGGAAATCTCCTTCGGCCGGCTCGAGCTCCGAGAGCAGGGCCCAGCCCAAGCCGGACGGGTTCGCCCGCGACGCTCGCGCCGCCGCCGTGAAGAGGCTCTCGAAACCTTCGGGTCCCGGCCACGCCTGCGCCACTCGTTGCGCTTCCAGCGAGTACACCGGGCCGCGCGAGCGCAACTCCGCGACTGCTGGATCCACGGCAATCCAACGCAGCTCCAACGCCGCGAGGATCGCGAGCCGTTCTTCGTCCTCGATGCCTTGCGCCATTCCGTCGAGCAGCTCGCGCGTGGGTTCGCAACGTTCGAGCCGAGCCGCGAGCGCGAGCCATGCGGCGAGTTTCCCGCTTGCACGGGACGCCTCTGCGATCTCGATCAGTTGAGGCGCCGATTCGGGCAGCGCGATGCACAGCGCATCGACGGCCGCCCTCGCGACACGTTCGTCGGGATCGAGCGCCAGTCGAACGAACGCTGGCCCCAGCTCCGCGACACGCGTGCTCGAAAGCCCGTCGAGCGCGGCGAGCCTCACGCTGGGGAGTGGATGCGCTGTCGCCGCCTCGAAGGCCGCCGCATCGAGCATTTTCCCGCTGGAATCTCGGCCCAATCGCAGCAGCGCCGCCAGCAGCTCCGGCGGTGGCGCGCCCCGAAAGCTCTCGACCGCTGCTTGGCACTCCGCTTCCAAGTCGAGGGCTTCCCCTCGGATCTCGCGGCGCCGCTCGATCGCCTTCAGTCTGACGACGTGCAGCTCGACGCCCGGGTCTCGCTCGAGTCGCAGGTCCCCTTCGTCCCACGCCAACGCCACGCGCCGCAGCGCGAACTCGCGCTCGACGGAATCGACGAAGCCAGGCCTCGTTTGCCGGGCGCCCAGCGGCGCCGCGAGCATCAGGACGAGAGCCGCCGCTGTGCCTGCGCGAGCCATTGGATCAGGTCCGACGCGATCACCGCCCGCTTGCCCAGGTGCGCTGCCGCAAGATCGCCCGCGAGCCCGTGCGCGCGCACCGCCGCGCA
>JABWBL010000597.1 GCA_013360535.1 Planctomycetaceae bacterium | reverse complement strand
CGAGGCCGCCGGCGAGCCCCAGCCCGAGCGCCCACGCGAGCGCGACCGCACCCAGCGCCGCGGAGACCGGCAGCGACTGCGCCACGATCTCGTTGACCGTCACGTCACGCAGCGAGAGCGAGGGCCCGAGGTCGAGCGCGAGGATGCCGCCGAAGACGTCGCGTCCGTCGCCGAAAAGCCCGTGCTCATCGAGGTTCAGCGGCCCGAGCGTCTGCAGGTACTGCTTCCACATCGGCCAGTCGAGGTGGTAGCGCGCCTCGACGGCCGCCTCGATCGTCGGGTGCAGCTTGCGCTCGGACGAGAACGGCCCGCCCGGCACCGAGCGCATCAGCAGGAACGAGAGCGTGACGACGCTCCACACGGTCAGCGCGAACCACAGCGTGCGGCGCGCGAGGAAGCGGATCACTTCGCCACCTCCGCCGGCCCGCGGGCGTGCAAGCCGGCGCGCGGTCCGTGCGACTCGACGTGCCGGCCCTCGAGCTCGCGCCCGGCACGCGCCTGCGAGAGTTCCTTGTCGTCGCGCCAGAACCAGCGCCGCGGATCCTGCTCGTTCAGCTGGTTGCTCGCGAAGCCGCCGACGCGCGGATCGACGAGATTCTGCGTCGTGTAGTGGTAGATCGGGATGCACGGCAGCTCGTACAGGAGCAGCTGCTCGGCGCGCTTGAAGAGCTCCAGCCGGCGTGCGACGTCACGCTCGCGGCGCGCGGCCCCGATCAGGTCGTCGTAGTTGGCGTTCGACCAGCCCGTGCGGTTGTTCTCGTGGCCGGTGGTCCAGATCTCGAGGAACGACAGCGGGTCGCCGTAGTCGGCGATCCACGACGAGCGCGACAGGTCGTAATCGAGCTTCGACTGCGCGTCGAGGAAGCTCTTCCACTCCTGGTTGCGCAGCCGCACGTCGAGGCCGAGCGTCTTGCGCCACTGGTCGGCCACGACCTCCGCGATGTCGCGGTGGACCTCGCTGGTGTTGAAGTGCAGCTCGAGCGGGCGCGGCTTCTTCGCCTTGTCCTGCGCGTCGAAGCCGGCGGCCTCGAGCATCTTGCGGCCGTACTCGGGGCTCTCGCCGAACACCTTCGGCGGCAGGTACCCGCCGATGCCGAGCGGAACGAGCGAGAAGGCCGGCTTCTGACCGGCCTTGAGCACGGTGTCGCAGATCGGCGTGCGCTGCAGCGACGTCGCGAGCGCCGTGCGGAACTCGCGCGTGTCGAAGGGCGGGCGGGTGACGTTGACGCGGTAGAAATACACCGCGTAGTACGGGCGATTGAGGAAGTCCTCGCGGCCTGCGAGCTCCGGCACGAGGCTCGTGGGGATCGCTCCGTCGACCCAGTCGAGCTCGCCCGCGAGGTACAGGTTGAGCGCGCTCGACCAGCGCTCGATGGCGAGCACGTCCACCGTGCGCAAGGCGACGTCGCGCGCACCCCAATAATGCTCGTTGCGCTCGAAACGCAGCCGGTCCTGGATGCGGCGCTCGATCAGCCGGAACGGTCCGTTGGTGACGAGATTCTCCGGTCGCGTCCAGCGCGACGCCCAAGCCTCGGGGTAGGCCGCACGCACGGCTTCCAGGCTCGTGCGGTGCACCGGCACGAAGTTCGGGCCTGCGAGCAACTGCAGGAAGTGCACGGCGGGCAGCTCGAGGCGAATCTCGAGCGTGCGCTCGGCGAGCGAGCGGATCGCGACGCGTGCCGGGTCGCGCACGACCGCTGCACCGCTCGCGTCGACGCCGGTCGTGTACTCGCGCGCGCCCTCGACGATCCACAACGCCGACGCGTACTCCGACGCCGTCGCCGGATCGAGCAGGCGCAGGAAGCTGAAGCGGAAGTCCTCGGCCACCACGGGATCGCCGTTCGACCAGCGCGCGTCAGCGCGCAGCGTGAACGTGTACGTGCGTCCGTCGGGAGTGACCGTCCAGCTCGCCGCCGCCGCTGGCTCGGGCTGCAGCGTCCTTGGGTTCCGCGCGACGAGGCCCTCGTACATCAGGCGCACGACCCGGCCTTCGGGAACGCCGGTGACCGCGTGCGGATCGAGCGAGCGCACCTCGCCGCCGCCGGTGAAGGCGAAGTCCGCCCGCGGCGTCGCGGAGCGCAGGGCGAGCGCGACCAGACCCACCCCGCACAGGGTGAGGAGCACGGCCGCCGACAGGAGCCTGGCGCCGCTGGAAGCGTGGGGGACGGCCATCAGCGGGCCGAGCTTAGCCAGCGCGAGATTCCGCGCAAATGCCGCGCTGGCAACGGCTTGTAGCCTTCGCTCGCGGCATCGTGTATTCCAGCGCAAGGCGCCGCCGCCCCGGCGCGCTCCCTCGATGCGATTGGAGTCCTTCTTTCGCGCTCTGGCCCCGGCGGAGCTGCGTCGACTGTCGCTCGCGCTGGGCGTCGCGCTCGCGCCGTGCCTGCCCGGCTGCGGCGGCGAGAGCTCGACGGCGCCCCAG
>JABWBL010000596.1 GCA_013360535.1 Planctomycetaceae bacterium | reverse complement strand
CTCGCCCAGCGGAGCGAGCAGCTCCGACCGCACCTGCAGCGCGGACAGACGGCGCTCGTGCTGGTCGGCACCGAGGGCGTCGAGCACGGTGCGCGCGTAGTTCGCCGCACGCTCGCGGCCGAGCAGCACGCTGTCCGCTGCGAGCGCGTCGAGCAGCCGGATTTCCGGCAGCCAGATCCACTCGGCTCCGGCCTCCGCCGGCAGGACGCGCGACCAGAGCTCGCGCTTGACGTCCTCGGCCGTGCGGTTGGAGAGCGGGTCGTGCGCGTAGTGCGCCAAGGTCCAGCCGGTCGCGGGGCCGTGCCCGTCGTCGACCAGCGGTCGCATCCGGACGTTGAAGGCCGCCACCAGATCGCGACGGGCCTCGAGGGTCCAGTTGCCCACCTGCTTCAGGGCCTGTTCCGCCGCGCGGTATTCCGCGAGCAGGGACTCGAAGCGGGCGTCAGCGTAAGGAGAGTACGTGAGCGTGGCCGGGACCCGAGCGGGTGAGCTCGGGCTCGCTGCGAACAGCGGGGCGACCAGCGCCAGCGTCGTGAAGAACGACATGGGAGTCATCGGGCGTTGCCGTGCCTCCACCTTCGCAGCAGCTGCCCGAATCTGGCAAGGTGGTTCCCGCACTTTCCGTGCGGGCTCTGAAGCTCGATCCTCGCCTCCCGGGCGCCCAGCGGGGATGACAAGCCCGTGAAACGCTCTGGAACATGGACGGGCGGCAGGAAGTTCCAAGCGGGCTGACGGGCGCACGGAACGGAGCCGCCCCCGCGACCCAGCCCTCGACGAGGACGGGTGGCGAGGGCGGAGGGTGCCGGGCCGGGTCGGACGTCAGGGCGCCTTGGTCTCGACCTTGGTGCGGCTCGTCAGCTCGATGTTCCACTTCCACAGGTCGTTGGTGTGCTCCCACTCCTTCTTCTTCTCTTCGGGATTGAGCTGGATGGAGGTCACACGCACGCGTCGCGATTGCGACTCGAGCAGGTAGAGGTAGTTCATGATCCGGTCGCGCGGGAAGCCCTTGTCGGACTGCGGACGGATCGTGTACTGCAGGTCCTCGGTGCCCTTGATGATCATCTGCGACTTGGGGCCGGTGACCTCGACCTGACCGAGGCGCACGTTGGGGTCCGAGGCGGAGCCGCGGATGTAGAGGATCGGGTCGGACTGGCCGCTCAGGCCCTCGCGGTCGGCGTCGGCCTGCAGCTTGGTGATCTGCTTGCCGAGCGACTGGATCTTGGCCGAGGTGCGCTCGACGAGGCCGTCCGGCTCGAGCGCCGCCTCGAGCGTCGTGCGCTGCTCGTGCAGCCGCCAGCCGTTGTAGCCGAGCGCGAGCGCGCCGAGGCCGCCGACGACGATGATCCAGCGCGGGATGGTCATCGACTTGAGGATCGTTCCCAGGCTCATTGCTTCGCCTTTCCTGCGTCGCGCACGACCTTGCTCATGTCACACAGGACGACGTAGCCGTCGCTGTAGATGCCCTTGCCGTCGGGGAATTCCTTGGAGTTCTTGGCCACGACCTCGACCACCCACGGCTGCGCCTCGAGCGCCGTCTTGAGCGCCTCGAACGAGCGCGTGGCCGCGATCGCGCCTTCCTCGGAGTGGAACGCGAGGTTGAGCACGAGCCGCACCTTGTCCTCACCGCCACCGGCGCGCGCGGGCTCGTACGTGCCGTTGACGCTGCGGATCGCGATGCGACCGACCGCTTCCTTGCGCTCCTCGACGAGGCAAGTGAAGAGCGTCAGCGCCTCGAGCACCGACTGCGGCTGCTTGACCTCGCCGGTGTTGCCGAGCTCCTGGTTGAGCTTGGTCTGGCGCAGCGCCAGCTGGCGCTCGATCTGCTGCAGCTGCTCGAGCCGCGTCCACTGCGTCGGGTTGTCGCGCTTGGACGAGTCCTCGACGAGCTTCTGGATCTCCGGCCAGGGCTTCTCGAGGTTGCCGCGCTTGCCCGCCTTGGGGTCGTTGACGAGGAAGTTCTTGTTGCTCGTCAGCCACAGCAGCATGTTCGTGTCCGCCGTGCGCAGCCGCTCGTTCTCGAACAGGTTGAACACGAGCAGCCACATCACCGCGAGCATCACCGCCATCGCCAGGGGCGCCTCGAGGCGCTCGAACGTGCCGGTGTACTTCAGTTCCTCGCGGCGCAGCGAGGCGCGGATCGTGCCGCCGCCGAGCAGGCGCAGCGCGACGCCGTAGGCGACGACGAGCGGACCCGCGCCCTGCACGGGCTGGCCGGAGTCCTCGACGAACGCGTCGAGCTCGTACACGGGGATGTCGAGCACCTGCGTGCCGATCAGGTTCGGCACTTCCCAGCCGCAGACGTACACGGCCTTGATCGGATTCGCGGTGCGCGCGCCGGAGAGCGTGCGGCCGAGCTCGCGCCGGATGCGCGCCACGGCGTTCTCGAGGCGGCGTGCGAGCTCGTCGGCCGAGAGCGCCGCCACGGG
>JABWBL010000040.1 GCA_013360535.1 Planctomycetaceae bacterium | reverse complement strand
GTCAAGACGGCCCGCCGCGCGACGATCGTGCTCGCGCAGCCCAACGAGAACGTGTTCAAGTCGTTCCGCAACTTCCCGCGCGTCGAGGTCCGCCTCGCCGTGGACCTGTGCGCGCACGACGTCCTCAACGGCGGCCTGATCCTCGCCGAGGCGGCCGCGCTCGACGCCCTCGCCCAGCGCGTCGGTGGCAAGACCGGAGGTGCCGCGTGACCAACCTCGATCGCTTCTACTCGATCATCCGCAAGCCCGTTCTCTCGGAGAAGGCGACCTACGACACGGGCGGTCGCAACGCTTACCACTTCCGCGTTCCGGTCGACGCCAACAAGGTCGAGATCAAGCGCGCCGTGGAGAAGCTCTTCAACGTCAAGGTCACCAAGGTCAACACGCTCACCAAGCGTGCCAAGCCGGTCCGCCGCGGCTGGGTCTCGGGCACGTCCCAGGCCTGGAAGCGCGCGATGGTGACGATCGCCCAGGGCCAGACCATCGAGATCCTCTAAGCGAGGAGCACAGCTACCATGGCCATCAAGAACTACAAGCCGACGTCTGCTGGTCGGCGCCACGGCTCGGTCCTGCGCTTCTCGGAAGAGATCACGCGCACCAAGCCCGAAGAGAGCCTGCTCCGCCCGCAGAGCAAGTCGGGCGGCCGCAACAACCACGGCCACCAGACCTGCCGCAACATCGGCGGCGGCTCGAAGCGGATGTACCGCGTGGTCGACTTCAAGCGCTCGAAGGACGCCATCCCGGCCAAGGTCGTCTCGATCGAGTACGACCCCAACCGCTCGGCCAACATCGCGCTCGTCCACTACGCCGATGGCGCCAAGGCCTACGTGCTCGCCCCCGTCGGGCTGCAGGTCGGCCAGACGCTGATGAACGGCGAGAAGGCCGACCCCAACGTCGGCAACTGCCTCCCGCTCGGCCTGATCCCCGTCGGTCTCGAGATCCACAACATCGAGATCCACGAGGGTCGCGGCGGCCAGATGTGCCGCACCGCCGGCACCGCCGCGCAGCTCACCGCCAAGGAAGGCGACTGGGCCGTGATCCTGATGCCGTCGGGCGAAGTGCGCCGCGTGCACATCCGCTGCCGCGCCACGATCGGCCGCATCGGCAACCTCGACTGGCAGAACGTGTCGATCGGCAAGGCCGGTCGCCATCGCCACATGGGCCGTCGCCCGCACGTCCGCGGCACGACCATGAACCCCGTCGACCACCCGCTCGGTGGTGGCGAAGGCCGCACCAAGGGCGGTCGCCATCCCTGCAACTTCAAGGGTCTGAAGGCCAAGGGCCTGAAGACGCGCAAGAAGAACCACCCGACTGACCGCTTCATCGTCCGCAGCCGGCACAAGGTCTAGGAGCACTGATCCATGAGCCGCAGCCTGAAAAAAGGCCCGTACGTCGACGCGAAGCTGCTGAAGAAGGTGGCCTCGCAGATCAAGACGGGCAAGCGTGACCCGATCACGACCTGGTCCCGCTCGTCGACCGTGACGCCCGACTTCGTCGGACTCACGTTCCTCGTCCACAACGGCCGCCACCACTACAAGGTGTTCATCACCGAGGACATGGTCGGCCACAAGCTGGGCGAATTCGCCGCGACCCGCGTGTTCAAGGGTCACACCAACAAGAAGGAAGCCGACAAGGCCGCCCCCGCTGGGAGCTGACGCACCATGGCTGCAACGAACAAGTCAGTCGAGGCGAAGAGGTTCCTCGCGAAGCACCGCTTCGCGCGCATCACCGCGCGCAAGGCGCGACTGGTGGCGGATCTCATCCGCGGCCGCGGCGTGAACGATGCGCTCGAAGTGCTGCATTTCCAGCACAAGCGCGCGTCGGAGTACTACTCCAAGCTCGTCCGTTCTGCGATGGCCAACGCCAGCCACAACGACGAGGGCGTCAACGTCAACGCGCTGGTGATCACCGATTGCCGCGCCGATGACGGTCCGATGCTGCAGGGTCGCATGCGCTTCCGCCCGGGTCCCCAGGGCCGCGCGATGCCGTTCAAGAAGATGACCGCGCACCTGACCGTCGTGCTCTCCGAGACCGAGAGCGCCACCGCGAGCAGCGGAGCCGCGGGTTCCAAGCGCCGCAAGGCCAAGCCGTCCAAGGAAGCGTGAGATGGGCCAGAAAGTTCACCCGACCGGTTTCCGCCTCAACAGCATCGAGCCCTGGCGTTCGCGCTGGTACGCGCGCAAGCAGGACTTCGGCAAGCTGCTGCTCCAGGACGATCACATCCGCAAGACGATCGCCAAGGACTTCAAGGGCGCCGGCATCCCGCGCGTCGAGATCGAGCGCACCACCGACGCGGTCAACGTGATCGTTCACACCGCGCGTCCGGGCGTGCTCGTCGGCCGCAAGGGCGCCCGCGTCGACCAGCTCAAGGAAGCGCTGCAGAAGCTCGCGGGCCAGACGGTCCACCTGACGGTGCGCGAGATCAAGCGTCCCGAGCTCGAGTCGACGCTCGTCGCCGAGGTGATCGCCGAAGCGCTCGAGAAGCGCATGGCGTTCCGCCGCGCGATGAAGAAGGCCATCCAGACGACCATGCAGGCCGGTGCCAAGGGCTGCAAGGTCGAACTCAACGGCCGCCTCGGCGGCGCCGAAATGGCGCGTCAGGCCAAGGACCGCGAAGGCCGTGTGCCCCTCTCGACGCTCCGCGCGAACGTCGACTACGGCACCGCGCTGGCCAAGACCACCTATGGCGTCATCGGCGTCAAGGTCTGGATCTACAAGGGCGACCTCGAGCCCGGCCAGAAGCTCGACTACCAGCAGCAGTCGGGCGTGGCTCCCCGCGGCGAGAACGGCGTGCGTTCGCCGCGTCGTGGCCGCATCTCGCGCGAGTCCCTCGCTCCCCAGCCCGGCGCCTAGGCCTTCCGGCAGGAGAACTGACCCATGGCGATGCAACCCAACCGTACCAAGTTCCGCAAGGTGCACCGCGGCCGTATCCGCGGCACCGCGACGGCCGGCCACCGCGTCGCGTTCGGCGACTTCGGCCTGCAGTCCCTCGACGCGGCCTGGATCTCCGGGCGCCAGATCGAGGCCGGCCGCGTCGCCGCGTCCCGCGCGATCGGTGGCCAAGGCAAGATCTGGATCCGCGTCTTCCCGCACAAGCCGATCTCCGCGAAGCCCGCGGAAACGCGCATGGGCACCGGCAAGGGCGAGCCCGAGTTCTGGGCCGCCGTCGTCAAGCCCGGCACGATCCTGTTCGAGCTCGGTGGCGTCCCTGAGGACAAGGCCAAGCTCGCGTTCAAGCGCATCGCCCACAAGCTTCCCATCAAGGTGAAGATGGTGAAGCGCCTGCCCACGACCTGATCGCCGATCCACGCGCGAGCGACAACGGAGTCCCCAAGATGAAGATCGACGAGATCCGCGGCAAGACCGACGGCGAGCTCGAGTTCGAGCTGAAGAACCTGGAGAAGGAGCTCTTCGGCCTGCGCTTCAAGTCCACGACCGAGAACTCGGCCAACCCCTCGCGCATCCGCGAGGCGCGCCGGGCGGTCGCACGCATCAAGACCATCCTGAACCAGCGTGCCCACGCGGCTCAGGCCAAGAACGGCGGGCACTAGTCATGACCGAGCAGACCAAGACGCCCCAGCAGCCCAACATGACCGAGCAGAACCAGACGGACGGCCGCACGCCGCGCCGCACCATGACCGGCACGGTCGTGTCCACCAAGATGGACAAGACCATCGTCGTGCAGGTCGAGCGCATGTACCGCCACCCCAAGTACGGCAAGTACATCCGCGAGCGCAAGCGCTACCACGTCCACGCCGAGAACGGCGCGGCGAAGCTGGGGGACGTCGTCGAGATCATGTCGACGCGCCCGATGAGCAAGCTCAAGCGCTGGCGTCTCGTCAGCGTCGTGACCGCGGCGGTCGACCGCGGTGCTGAAGTCTCCGAGATCTCGAAGGCGTAGGTGACCCCATGATCCAGATGCAGACTTTCCTGGACGTCGCCGACAACACCGGCGCCAAGCGTGTCCAGTGCATCAAGGTGCTCGGCGGAACGCACCGCCGCGTCGCCGGCCTCGGCGACATCGTCGTCGTCGCCGTCAAGAAGGCGCTCCCCAGCTCCGACGTCAAGGCCGGCTCGGTCGCCAAGGGCGTCATCGTCCGCACCCGCAAGGCCACGCGTCGCGACGACGGGACCTACGTGCGCTTCGACCGCAACGCGATCGTGCTGATCGACGCGGAGAACAACCCCAAGGGCACGCGCATCTTCGGTGCCGTCGCCCGCGAGCTGCGCGAGCGCAACTTCATGAAGATCGTCTCGCTGGCGCAGGAGGTGGTCTAGTGGCTCACCTGCACGTCAAGAAGGGCGACACCGTCCGCATCCTGTCGGGCAACGACAAGGGCAAGCAGGGCGTCGTCAAGGAAGCGTTCCCGCGCGAGACGCGCGTGATCGTCGAAGGCATCAACCTGCGCTGGAAGCACAAGAAGCCGACCGCGCAGAACCAGAAGGGCGAGCGCGTCCAGCAGGAGATGTCGATCCACGCCAGCAACGTCGCCCGCATCGACGGCGACGCCAAGCCGGCGAAGAAGGCCGCGTCCAAGACCTCCGCGTCCAAGGCCTCCACGAAGAAGGGCGCCAAGTAGGTCCGGTCCCTGACCGCACCCAGCTCCGCGCACCACACGAGGAACACAGATGGCACCCCGTCTCAAGGAAAAGTACGCCAGCGAGGTCAAGGCCAAGCTGCGCGAGCGCTTTGGCATCAAGAACGACATGGCGACGCCCCGGCTCGTCAAGGTCGTGGTCAACATGGGCATCGGCAAGGCGGTCGAGAACAAGGCTCGCGCCGAAGCCGCCGCCAAGGACATGGCGATGATCACCGGCCAGCTGCCGACGATCCGCAAGTCCCGCGAGGCCATCAGCGCCTTCAAGCTGCGCGAGAACATGCCGATCGGCTGCGCGGTCACGCTGCGCGGCGACCGCATGTGGGAGTTCGCCGACCGCCTGATCTCGATCGTCCTCCCGCGTATCCGCGACTTCCGCGGCGTGAAGGACCGGCTCGACGGGCGCGGCAACTACACGCTCGGCCTCGCCGACCAGACCGTGTTCCCCGAGATCGAGCTCGACAAGATCGAGTTCGCCCAGGGAATGGACATCACCTTCGTGACGACGGCGGGCACCGATGAGCGGGGGTACCACCTCCTCAAGGAACTCGGCATGCCGTTCGTCCAGAAGGAAGAGAAGAAGGCCAAGAAGAAGGTGAGCTGAGCGATGGCCAAGACCTGTCTGCTCGTCAAGTCCAAGCGCGAGCCCAAGTTCTCGTCGCGCCGTTACACCCGCTGCGGCATCTGCGGACGTCCGCGTGCCGTTTACCGCAAGTTCGGCATTTGCCGCATCTGCCTGCGCGAGAAGGCGCTCAAGGGAGAGATCCCGGGCATGCGCAAGGCGTCGTGGTAGGAGTCCACCCAAGATGATGACCGATCCGATCGCTGATCTTCTGACCCGCGTGCGCAACGGCAACTCCGTCGGCGCCAAGACGGTGTCCATGCCGGCCTCGCGCATCAAGGTGGGGGTGGCCCAGATCCTCAAGGAGGAGGGCTTCGTCGACTCCTACGAGGTGGCGGAAAGCGCGCCCGCAAGCACGCTGACCATCAAGCTCAAGTACGGCCCCGACGGCGAGAAGGTGATTCGCAAGATCGAGCGAATCTCCAAGCCGGGGTGCCGCGTGTACAGCACAGCCAAGCAGATCCCCGTGGTCCTGCGCGGTCTGGGCGTCTACATCCTTTCGACCAACCAGGGCATCGTCTCCGACCGCACGGCGCGCAAGATCAACGCCGGCGGGGAGATCCTCTGCAAGGTGTACTAGCCATGTCGCGCGTAGGAAAGCAGCCGGTGGTCATCCCCGCCGGTGTCCAGGTCGAGGTCACCAAGGACGGCAACGTCCGGGTGAAGGGTCCCAAGGGCCAGAGCGAGTTCCCCGTGCGCAGCGACGTCTCCGTCGCCGTCAACGGCAACGAAGTCGTGATCGGTCGCGCCAACGACGGCCGCGAGGCCCGTGCCATGCACGGCACCCTGCGCGCGCTCGTCGCGAGCATGGTCGAGGGCGTCACCAAGGGCTACCAGAAGGAGCTCGAGGTGATCGGCGTCGGCTGGAACGCCGCCGTGCAGGCCCGCAAGGTCGTGCTCTCGGTCGGCTTCTGCAAGCCGGTCGAAGTCGACCTCCCCGAGGGCGTCAACGCCAACTGCCCGACCAACACGCTGATCGTGATCTCCGGTCACGACAAGCAGAAGGTCGGTCTCACCGCTGCGCGCATCCGCGCGTCCCGCAAGCCCGAGCCGTACAAGGGCAAGGGTGTGCGTTACAAGGGCGAATACGTCCGCATCAAGGCTGGCAAGAGCTTCGGTAGCTGATCATGAAGGCCACTTACGTCAAGCAGGGGCGCCGTCAGCGCCGCAAGTGGCGCGTCCGCGCCAACATTCGCCGCACGACCAGCCTCCCCAGGCTTTCGGTGTCGCGTTCCCTCAAGCACATCTCCGCGCAGGTGATCGACGACGCCAAGGGGTGCACGCTGTGCGCCGCCACGACGACGTCGAAGGCCGCCGCCGAGACGCTCAAGGGCAAGACCAAGACCGAGCGCGCGAAGTTCGTCGGTGCGGAGATCGCGAAGCTCGCGCTCGCCGCCGGCGTCACCGCGGTCGTGTTCGACCGTGGCGCCACGCGCTTCCACGGTCGTGTCAAGGCCCTCGCCGACGCGGCTCGCGAAGCCGGTCTCAAGTTCTGATCCGGGTCTCCCAGAAGCCCCCAAGGAAACACAGGAAGCACATGGAAGGCACCCGTTATCTGGACATCCGCGAAGTCGAGCAGCTGACGACCCTGTCGGAAGTGCTCGTGCGCGTGAACCGCTGCGCCGTCGTGGTCAAGGGCGGTCGTCGTTTCTCCTTCGCGGCGCTGCAGGTGTGCGGCAACCGTGACGGGGTCGTCGGCCTCGGCTACGGCAAGGGCCCGCAGGTCCCCGGCGCGATCGAGAAGTCGGCGCGCGACGCCCGCAAGCACCTGATCCGCATTCCGGTCTCGGAAGGCGGCACGATCCCGCACGAGGTCGAAGCCAACTTCGGCGCCTCGCGCGTGCGTCTGATCCCGGCCGCCCCGGGTACCGGCATCATCGCCGGCGCCTCGGTCCGCGCCGTGTGCGAGATGGCGGGCATCAAGAACGTGCTGACGAAGTCCTACGGCTCGACCAACCCGGTCAACTCCGTGAAGGCGGCCCTCGCGGCGCTCGCGCGCCTGCGCACCCGCGAGACGGTGCGCGAGCTGCGCGGCGTCGAAGTCTGATCCAGCGCGAAGTCCGAGCGCCACCCGCACACAAGATCCAAAGCTCACACAGGTCAGAAACGGCATTCGCCATGAACCTCAAGACGGTCCAAGACAAGGGCATCAAGCACGCCGAGCGCAAGCGCGTCGGCCGCGGCATCGGCAGCGGCCTCGGCAAGACCTCCGGTCGTGGTCACAAGGGTTGGGGCGCCCGCTCGGGCACCAGCCGCCGCCCGGGTTATGAGGGTGGCCAGATGCCGATCTACCGGCGCGTGCCCAAGCGCGGCTTCACGAACGCGCGCTTCCGCGTCGAGTACACGGTCGTCAACGTCGACCTGCTCAACGCCTTCGACAACGGCGCGACGGTCGACCTGAAGGCGATCCTCGACGGCGGTCTCGCCTCGAAGACGGCGCCGCTGCTCAAGATCCTCGGCGGCGGCGAGCTCTCGAAGAAGCTCACCGTGCGCGCCCAGAAGTTCAGCGCGACCGCGAAGAGCAAGATCGAAGCGGCCGGCGGCACGGCGATCGAGCTCGATGCCCGTGGCGGGGAAGCCTGGTCGGCTGAGGCCGACTCGTCCGCTTCCAACTCGAACGGGGCGAGCACGTAGTGGACAACCAGGGCGGCGCTCTCCAGCTCCTGAAGGTTCCCGAGACGAGGCAGCGAATCCTCGTCACGCTCGGGCTCCTTCTGGCGTACCGGCTCGGCTTCCAGGTGCCGATCCCGGGGATGAACCCGGCGTTCCTCAAGGAGGCCGCCCAGGGTCTGTCCCAGAGCTGGTTCGGTCTGATGAACGCCTTCTCGGGCGGTGACATCGGCCGGACGTCGGTCTTCTCGCTCGGCATCATGCCGTACATCTCGGCCTCGATCATCTTCTCGATGCTGGCCAAGGTCAGCCCGAAGATCGAGGCGATCGCCAAGGAAGGCGCCTCGGGCCAGAAGCGCATCAACCAGTGGACGCGCCTGATCGCGGTCCCGATCGCGCTGGTGCAGGCCGCGTTCGTCTACACCGGCGTCTTCCTGCAGAACACGGAGATGATCGCCGAGTCGATCGGTCCCGGTCTGGCGCTGCTCGCGGTGGTGACGCTCTCGCTCACCGCTGGCGCGATGTTCTGCATGTGGATCGGCGAGCTGATCACCGAGTACGGCATCGGCAACGGTGCGTCGCTGATCATCATGGCCGGCATCTGCACCGACATCCCGCCCGCGCTGGCGCAGATGATCGGCGGACCGGACTTCTACGACACGGTGGTGTACCTCGTCGGCCTGTGGCTCACGATCGTCGTGGTGATCGTCTACATCACCAAGGGCACGCGCCGCATCCCGATCCAGTACGCGCGCCTCACGCGCGGCCGCCGCGTCTACGGTGGCCAGCGCCACTACCTGCCGCTCAAGATCAACATGGCCGGCGTCATGCCGATCGTGTTCGCCTCGATCGTGTTCGTGCTCCCGAGCGTCCTGTTCGCGGCCTTCAAGCTGCGCTGGCTCGAGAGCGTGTTCAACGACCGCCAGGGCTTCGTCCACATCATGTCGCAGGTCACGCTGATCTTCGCCTTCTGCTTCTTCTGGAACCGCCTGATGTTCCAGCCGGACCAGATCGCGAACGACCTGCGCGAGCGCGGCTCGTTCATCCCCGGCATCCGCCCGGGCCAGAAGACGGCCGAGTTCCTCGACCACACGCTGACCCGCATCACGGTCGTCGGCGCCGCGTTCCTCGCGGTGCTCTCGGTCCTGCCGGGCTTCGTCACGGCCAGCACGCCGCTCTCGCCGGCGATGGCCTACTTCCTCGGTGGCACGTCCGTGCTGATCGTCGTGGGCGTCGCGATGGACATCGTCGACAAGCTCAACGCGCAGCTCGTGATGCGCAACTACGAAGGCTTCATGGGCCCCGGCGGCAACGGCGGCGGCGCAGGCTGGACGACCAAGAAATGACCTCGACCGTGCTCATCCTGCTGGGCCCTCCGGGTGCTGGCAAGGGGACCCAGGCGATCCGCCTGGCGACGGCGCTGTCGTCTCCTCACGTCTCCACGGGCGACCTCTTCCGCGAGAACCTCGGGAAGGGGACAACGCTCGGCCTCAAGGCCAAGGAGTACATGGAGTCCGGCCGCCTCGTCCCCGACGAGCTCGTGATCGACATGCTGTTCGCACGCGTTCAGGCGCCCGACTGCAAGGCCGGCTTCCTGCTCGACGGGTTCCCGCGCACGGTCGCTCAGGCGCAGGCGCTCGACAAGCGCCTCGAGGGCCAGTCCGTCCGCGCGCTCAACCTGTCGGTCGCCGACGCGGCGCTGATCGAGCGCCTGACGGGCCGCTGGACCTGCAAGGCCTGCGGCAACGTCCACCACGAGAAGTTCTCCGCGCCGAAGGTGGCCGGTCGCTGCGACAAGTGCGGCGGCGAGCTGTACCAGCGCACGGACGACACCCGCGCCGTGGTCGAAAAACGGCTCGCGGTGTACCGCGAGCAGACCAAGCCCGTCGAGCAGCACTACCGCGCGCGCGGGCTGCTCGTCGACATCGATGGCCAGCGTACGCCGGACGAAGTGTTCGGTCGCATGCTCGCCTCCGCGCGAGGGGAGGGGCTCTGATGGCCAAGGAAGAACCGATCACCGTCGAGGCGGTCGTCACCGAAGCCCTGCCCAACGCGCGTTTCCGCGCCAAGCTCGCCTCCGGCCACGAGATCCTCGCTCATGTGAGCGGGAAGATGCGCATGCACTACATTCGCATCCTGCCGGGGGACAAGATCACGGTCGAGATGTCCCCGTACGACCTGACCAAAGGCCGCATCATCTATCGCGGCGATCGCAAGCAACGGAGCAACTAGGAATGAAAGTGCGTTCCAGCGTTCGGCGCATGTGCGCCAACTGCAAGGTCGTGCGACGCCGTGGCGTCGTGTTTGTCATCTGCAAGGAGCCGACGCACAAGCAGCGTCAGGGCAAGTAGGAGCAGCAGCATGCCCCGTCTCATCGGCGTCGACATCCCCCCCCAGAAGCGCCTGGAAATCGCGCTCACGTACATCTACGGCATCGGCCGCGACACCGCGCGGAAGATCTGTGACTCGACCGGTCTGGACCGCGCCATGCGGTCGCGTGACCTGAACGAGGACCAGATCGCGATGCTGGCGACCTACATCCAGAAGGCGTACCCCGTCGAGGGTCAGCTGCGCCGTCAGGTCGCCGCCAACATCAACCGCCTGCGCGAGATCGGCTGCTACCGCGGCATGCGTCACCGCCGCGGCCTGCCGGTGCGCGGTCAGCGCACTCGCACGAACGCCCGCACCCGCAAGGGTCCGCGCAAGACGGTCGCCGGCAAGAAGTCCGTGAAGGGGATGAAGTAACTCGCCATGAGCAAGGCAGCAGCAGTCAAGAAGAAGATCAAGCGCAACGTCGCGCGTGCCGTCGTGCACGTGAAGGCGTCCTTCAACAACACCCACGTCACGGTGACCGACGCGAAGGGCGACACCATCGCCTGGGGCTCGGCGGGCATCGTCGGCTTCAAGGGCACGCGCAAGAGCACGCCGTTCGCGGCGACGCGCGCCGCGGAGCACGCCGCCCAGGGCGCCGTGCGCCAGGGCGTCCGCGAGGTGCTGGTGAAGGTCCGCGGCGCCGGCTCGGGTCGCGAGTCGGCCATCCGCGCGCTCTCGAACTCCGGTCTCAACATCCTCGCCATCGAGGACTGCACGCCGCTCCCGCACAACGGCTGCCGCGCCCGCAAGCGTCGTCGCGTCTAGGCACAGGCCCCAAGAAAGCACCTCGGAACCAAGGCATCCCATGGGTCGTTACGTCGAAAACAAGTGCAAGCTGTGCCGTCGTGAAGGCATGAAGCTGTTCCTCAAGGGCCAGCGCTGCTTCACGGACAAGTGCGCCGTCTCCCGCCGCGACTATCCGCCCGGCGTCCACGCGCAGAAGCGCGCCAAGGTCACCGACTACGGTGTCCGCGTGCGCGAGAAGCAGAAGCTCAAGCGCATCTACGGCGTCTGGGAACGGCAGTTCAAGCTGTACTTCCAGGAGGCCGAGCGCATGAAGGGCAACACGGGCGAGAACCTGATGGTGCTGCTCGAGCGTCGCCTCGACAACGTCGCGCTCGCCGCCGGTTTCGCGCTCTCGCGCAACCACGCGCGCCAGCTCGTCAACCACGGGCACTTCGCCGTCAACGGCCGGTTCGTCGACGTCGCGTCGTTCTCGGTCCGCCCAGGTGACGTGATCTCCGTCCGCCAGAAGGAGAGCGTGCGCAAGCAGGTCGCCGAGGCGCTCGAGATCAACAAGTCGCAGCCCGTCCCCGCGTGGGTCGAGGTCAACCGCGACAACCTGACGGTCCGCATCGCCGCGCTGCCCAAGCGCGAGGATGTGCCGCACCCGATCCAGGAGCAGCTCATCATCGAGCTCTGCTCGAAGTAGCCGCCGCACCGCCCGATCCCAGGCTTTTCCACGAGCCAGAGGCCCAAGAGGCCCGCAAAGAGGACCCCGAGACATGAGAATCCGTTGGCGCAACTTCGAACTGCCCAGCAAGGTCGTGCCCGACCGCGCCACCCTGACCAAGGAGTATGGCCGGTTCGTGGTCGAGCCGTTCGAGCAGGGTTTCGGTCACACCATCGGCAACGGCCTGCGCCGTGTGCTGCTGTCGTCGATCGAGGGCACCGCGGTCACCGCGGTGCGCATTGAGGGCGCGGCCCACGAGTTCGACTCGCTGCAGGGCGTGCTGGAGGACGTGACGGACATCATCCTCAACGTCAAGAAGCTCCGCATCCGCCACGAGGGCAGCGAGCCGATCACCTGCCGCATCGTCAAGAAGGGCAAGGGCCCGGTGACGGGCGCCGACGTCCAGTGCCCGGGCGACTCGAAGGTGATCTCGACCGACCTGCACCTGCTGACGCTCACCAGCGACCGCGAGTTCAAGATGGAACTCGACGTGCGCAAGGGTCGCGGCTACGTCTCCTCCGAGGAGAACATGGTCGACAAGAACCAGCTCGGGACGATTCCGGTCGACTCGATCTACTCGCCGGTGCACCGCGTGCGCTACTCGGTCGAGGCCACCCGCGTCGGCAAGTTCACCAACTACGATCGCCTGGTGATCGAAGTGTGGACCGATGGCACGGTGGCGCCGGACCTCGCGCTGGTCGAGGCCGCGAAGATCTACCGCAAGCACCTGAACCCCTTCGTGCTGTTCGAGTCCAGCCGGGACGAGATGCCGCTCGCCGAAGAGCCGGCCACCTCGCCCTTCGCCGAGCGCAACCGCGAGAGTTCCAAGTCCTCGGCCGCCATCTCGGCGCCGGTGAGCGAGCTCGAGCTTTCCGTGCGCGCCCGCAACTGCCTCGACGGTGCCAACATCACCACGATCTCCCAGCTCGTCTCGATGAGCGAGAATGACGTGATGAACCTGAAGAACCTCGGCAAGACCTCGCTGACCGAGATCAAAGCCAAGCTCGCCGAGCGGGGACTCTCGCTCGGCATGAAGGTCACCAACTAAGGTCCGCAACCCCCTTTGGTCCGTTCGGACCCCTGACACGAGAAGACTAGAGCCATGCGTCACGGACGAGCAGGCAACCACCTCTCCCGCACGACGGCCCACCGCAACGCGATGATCAAGAATCTCGCGGCGAGCCTGATCGAGCACGAGCGCGTCAAGACCACCCTTCCCAAGGCCCGCAACCTGCGGCCCTTCGTCGAGAAGCTGGTCACGCTGTCGAAGCAGCCGACGGTCCACCGTCGTCGCCTGGTGCAGTCGCGCCTGGGCAACGCCGCGGCCACCAAGAAGCTCTTCGACGTGCTCGGACCGCGTTTCCAGGCCCGCCCGGGCGGCTATCTCCGCATCCTGAAGATGTCCAAGCGGCGTCTGGGTGACGGTGGCGAGCAGGCGATCATCGAGTTCGTCGAGAAGACGCCGAAGGACACCGCCGCGCCCGCGACCGAAACCGCCGCCGCCAAGGCGCCGGCCAGGAAGTCGCCCGCGAAGTCGAAGAAGGCCGCCGCCGGCGCCTGATTCGAAGGTCGCTCCGCGGCTCCTTCGGACCCCGGAAGCGAGACACAACCGGGAGGGTGACCGAGCTTCGGTCGCCCTCCCGGCGTTCCGTATCCCGCGCGCTGCCCGCAGCCGCGCGCCGCCGA
>JABWBL010000595.1 GCA_013360535.1 Planctomycetaceae bacterium | reverse complement strand
CCCGCCGCTCCGGCCCCGGCCCCCGCCTTCAAGCCCACCGCCCGCCCCGCGGCCGCCTCGCCGCGCAACGTCGGCGCCTACAAGCTGAAGTGCCCCGCCTGCGAAGGCGAACTCGCCTTCATGGAAGGCTGCGTCAAGTGCCACGGCTGCGGCTTCAGCCAGTGCTGAGCTGAACGCGCGCGAGCGTGGAACGAAGGGCGTGCGAGCGACGAGCTCGCGCGCCCTTCGAGCTTGTAGGAGCGGGGGAGGGCGGAGAAGCTCTGCACCAAGAAGGGTGGAGCAAGATGGCGAAGAAGCAGCTGGTCGTGTTCGTGCACGGGTGGAGCGTCACCAACCTCGATACGTACGGCGGGTTGCCGGCGCGGCTCGTGGCGGAGGCGAAGGCGAACGGGTTCGAGATCACGGTCAAGGACGTGTTCTTGGGCAAGTACGTGAGCTTCCGCGACGAGGTGAAGCTGCCGGACATCGCGTACGCGTTCCAGAAGGCGTACGAGCGCGATCTGGCGCCGCTCGTGAAGAAGTTCGGGCGCTTCGCGGCGATCACGCACTCGACGGGCGGGCCGGTGATGCGCGACTGGGCGGATCGGTTCCATCGCGGCAAGGGCGCGGAGTGCCCGATGTCGCACCTGATCATGCTGGCGCCGGCGAACTTCGGGTCGGCGCTGGCGCAGCTCGGCAAGAGCCGGTTGAGCCGCCTGAAGACGTGGTTCCAAGGAGTGGAGCCGGGCATGGGCGTGCTCGAGTGGCTCGAGATGGGCAGTCGCGACGCGTGGGAGCTCAACTCGCGCTGGGCGCGCGACGAGTCGATCCCGCAGGGGCCCGCGGGCGTGTTCCAGTTCGTGCTCACCGGGCAGTCGATCGACCGCAAGCTGTACGACAACCTCAACACGTACACCGGCGAGGACGGCAGCGATGGCGTCGTGCGCGTGACGGGCGCGAACCTCAACACGTCCTTCGTGCGGCTCGTGCAGGCCGAGCCCGGGCCGGACGCGACGGCAAAGGAGCGCTTTGCACTCGAGTTCGACGGCAAGCCGGTGCACAGCCCGCGCACGGCGCTGCTCGTCGTGCCCGGCAAGTCGCACTCGGGTTCCGAGATGGGCATCTTGCGCAGCGTGAAGGCCAATCCGGCCTCGCGCGGCGCCGACAAGGACCGCCCGACGGTCGACGGCATCCTCGATGCGCTGCGCGTGCAGACGGCGGCGCAGTACGGCGCGACCTGCGACAAGTTCGACGCGCTCACGCGGGCGACACAGGAGGCCGAGAAGGTCGAGATCGAGGACGGGATCCTGATCGACCGCGAGTTCGTGCACGACCGGCGCAGCATGATCGTGTGGCGCGTGCGCGACGAGAGCGGGGCCGTGCTCAGCGACTACGACCTCGTCTTCACGACCGGCGCCGACGCGAACCCCAACCTGTTCCCCGAGGGCTTCGCGACCGACCGCCAGCGCAACCAGCGCGATCCGGGCACGATCACCTACTACTTCAACTACGACGTCATCGCCGGTGCGCCCGCGGTGGTGCACAAGGGTGAGCGCCTGCGTCGCGAGAGCAAGGGCCTCGCGGACTTCGGGCTGCAGGTGGTCGCGCGGCCGCAGTCGGGCTTCGTGCACTACCTGCCGGCGGAGTTCCGGCCGACGAAGCAGCTGGTCGCGACGCTCTTCCGGCCCAACGAGACGACCATGGTCGAGATCGTCCTGCGCCGCAACGTGCACGAGGGCGTGTTCCGGCTCGTGCCGGGCACGGACTCGAACGGGCGCTTCGACAAGGATCCGGCCGGACCGATCGTCTGAGCGACGGCGCGGGCCCACGATGTTCCTGCTCAAGAGCATCGACCTCGTCGCGCTCGTCAGCCTGCTCGTGCAGGCGGTCGTCGCCTGGGTGTTCTTCGCGATCCAGCGCACGCTGACGCGCCGCGAGGGCGCGCCGCGCGCGTTCGTCGACTTCCAGTGGGCGTTCTTCGCGCTGGCGTCGGCGCTCACGGTGCTGTGCGCGCGCTTCTTCCTCTCCTACGAGATCACCGAGAGCCCCGACTACTGGGACGAGGGGCGTGCGCTGCCGATCGCGTGTTACGCGGCCTACCATTTCGGCAAGGGCGTGTTCGCGCTGCTGCTCGTGCGTGGTGCGTACGGCATGGCCGAGCGCGATCCGCCACGCTGGCTCTCCGCCGTCGGCCTTCCGTTGCTCGCGGCGTTCACGCTGGCGCCGCTCCTCGAGCCGAACATCAACCACCTGCTCGTCGTGCAGGGGCCGCTGATGGTGGCGGCGGCGCTGGTGATGGTGCTGGCCTTCATCGTCGGTCTGATTGGCGGCCGGGATGTGCGCGATATTTTGCTGACTTCCGTTGCGATTGCGGTGGCAGTTGTTCCCGAAGGGCTGCCTGCCGTAGTGACCATTTCACTGGCCTTAGGCGCTCAACGGATGCTCAAACGGCAGGCGCT
>JABWBL010000594.1 GCA_013360535.1 Planctomycetaceae bacterium | reverse complement strand
GCTCGCGGGCCTGCGCCCGAGCTCGCGCGTGTTCCGCCACGAGGTCGGGCAGGGACTGGTCGGCGTGCGCCGCGACGCGCGCTTCCTCGAGGACGACCCGGGCGCGACGCGGCTCGCCGAGGGCGACTTGCTCCTCGTCGCGACGAGCGAGAGCAACATGTACCGCCTGAGCGAGGAGGACGCGCTCACGATCATCGACGAATACGACGACGCGCCGTTCGATGGCGTCAAGGCGACGAAGGCGCTGCTCGTGCTCGTCGGCGTGGTCGCCGCGGCCGCGACGGGGTTGGCACCGATCGTGATCACGGCGCTGGTCGGCGTGATGGCGCTGCTCCTCACGCGCGTGATCACGCCCGAGGAGGCTTACCGCGCGATCGAGTGGAAGGTGATCTTCCTGCTCGCGGGCGTGCTCTCGATGGGCGCCGCGCTGCAGAAGACTGGCGGCGACGAGGTCATCGCGGGCGCGCTCAGGAACCTGATCGGCGACGCCGATCCACGCGTTGCGCTCGCTGCGGTGTTTGGCGCGACGTTCCTGTCCACGAACGTGATGAGCAACAACGCGACGGCGGCGCTGATGACGCCGATCGCGCTGCAGCTCTCCAAGGCGATGGGTGTGAGCGAGCGCCCGTTCCTCGTCGCGATCCTGTTCGCGGCCTCGTTCGCGTTCATGACACCGATGGGCTACCAGACCAACACGATGATCTACGTGCCCGGCGGCTATCGTTTCGCGGACTACGTCAAGGTCGGGACGCCGCTGAACGTGCTCACCTGGATCGTGTCGATGGTCGTGATCCCGCTCTACTTCCCGTTCACGCCCGCGGCGGCGTGAATGCGCCGGCGAGGCCCGCGTAGGGCGGCCCTCGAACCCGGGAACGCTGGAACCCCTGCCAGCGGACGCGGGCCTGTCCTATAGAGTGCGCCCACAGCCATGAAGCAACGCTCAGAATCGTTCACCTCCTCCTCCCGTCGCGGCGCCATTGGCAAGGGCTGCCTGATCGGCCTCGGCGTCGTCGGCGCGCTCGTGCTGGTGGCCGTGATGCTCCTGTGGAGCGGCTACAACTCGCTCGTCGGCACGCAGGAGGACTCGCGGCAAAAGTGGGCGCAGGTCGAGAACCAGTACAAGCGTCGCTTCGAGCTCGTGCCGAACCTCGTCGAGACCGTGAAGGGTGCTGCGAACTTCGAGCAGCAGACGATCACGCAGGTCACCGAGGCGCGCGCGTCGGTCGGGAGCGTGAAGATGCCGTCGGACCTGCCGACGGATCAGGCGCAGCTCGATGCCTACATCAAGGCGCAGGCGCAGCTCGGCGGCGCGCTCTCGCGGCTGATGGTCGTGGCCGAGCAGTACCCGCAGCTCAAGGCGACGGAGAACTTCCGCACGCTGCAGGACCAGCTCGAGGGAACCGAGAACCGCATCGCGGTCGCGCGCGAGGACTACACGAAGGCCGTCGCGACGTACAACAAGTCGGTGCGCTCGTTCCCCAAGAACGTGCTGGCCGGCATGTTCGGCTTCGAGACGCTCCCGCAGTTCACGGCGCCGGCGGAAGAACAGGTGGTGCCGAAGGTCGACTTCGGCACGAAGTGAGCGCGTGGTGAGCGCACTCCTCGCGCGCTGGCTCGGACTCGCGGCGCTCCTGCTCGGCACGTTCGCCCCCTGCGCGCGCGCGCAGGAGCTCGAGCTGCCGCGCAATGACGGCTGGGTGACCGACAAGGCCGGCGTCCTCAGCCCGACGGAGGAGCGCAAGCTCGAGAGCCTGCTCGAGGCGCTGCGCCAGAGCACGACGAACGAGATCGCGGTCGTCGTGCTGCCCGACCTCGGTGGGCAGCCGATCGAGCGGGTCGCGCTCGAGCTCGGCCGCCAGTGGAAGGTCGGCGCGAAGGACAGGAACAACGGCGTCGTGCTGTGCGTCGCGATCGCGGAGCGCAAGCTGCGCATCGAGGTCGGCTCGGGCCTCGAGGGTGACCTCACCGACGCCGAGTCCGGCCGCATCATCCGCGACGAGATCGCGCCCAGCTTCCGCGCGGGGAAGCTCTACGAGGGCCTGTTCCACGGCGTCAACGCGATCCATTCGGCGATCTCCGACAAGCCGCTGCCGGCGGATGCCGCCAAGGTGCAGCGGGAGCAACGCTCGGAGCAGCGCAAGTCGCTGGTCACCGGCATCCTCGGTCTCGCCTTCGCGCTGTTCCTGCTGTTCGTGGTCCTCAGCGGGACCGGACGCGGGCGCGGCGGCGGCATGGCCTCGGCCCTGCCGTGGATCCTGATGTCGAGCGGTCGTCACCGCGGCGGTGGCTTCGGCGGCGGAGGCGGCGGTTTTGGCGGCTTCGGCGGCGGTGGCGGGTTCAGCGGCGGCGGCGCCTCGGGAGGCTGGTGATGCTCGCGACGATGCAACCGACGAACGACTGGGTCGCGGCCCACACGGAAGCGGGCTCGTGGCTCGCCACA
>JABWBL010000039.1 GCA_013360535.1 Planctomycetaceae bacterium | reverse complement strand
GCAGCTGCGCCTGGAGGTCGAGTCCGCACGGCGCGAGGCGGGCGCGAAGGAACGGGATGCGGCCGTCCGACGGCTCGAGGCGGCGCTCGAGCTCGCGCTCGCCTGCCCCGGTCGGCCTCGCAGCGCGAAATTGCACCGGGAACTGCAGGGCTTGGCCACGCTGGCGCTCGAGCTGCGCGCGGAGAAGCTCGCCGTGCGGGCGCTCGAGCCTTGCCTCGAGTTTGCGTTGATGGAGCTCGGCGAGTCGCACGAGTACGTGCTCTCGCTGCACACGCAACTGGGCACCGCCAACTTGTCGGTGGTCGATCTCGACGCGAGCCAGCGCCATCTCGCCGCTGCGCTCGAGCTCGCGACGCGGCTCTACGAGCCCGAGGACGAGCGGCTGGGCGATGCGCGCTCGAACCTGTCGGTCGCCCGCTTCCGCAAGGGCGACTTCGCCGGTGCTGCGGAGCTGCTCTGGCCGGTCGTCGAGCTGCTCTCGAAGAAGTACGGCGAGCGCGCGCCGCAGATCCAGTGGGCGCGTGCCAACCTCGGCAACGCGCTCGACGCCCTCGGCGATTTCGAGACCGCGCGCGAGCTGCGGGAGCAAGTGCACGACGTGCTCAGCGCGAATCGCCCTGAAGACTCGAGCGACCTGTGGATCGCGCGCGAGAACCTCGCGCTCTCGCTGCGCAAGACCGGCGACATGGAGGGCGCGCGCATCCTCCTCGCGCGCGTGCTCGCCGCGAAGGAGGCCAAGTATCCCGCGGGTCACGTCTCGCTCGACCGCACGCGCCTCAACCTCGGCACGACGTTGATGTCGATCGGCGACCTCGAGGCCGCGAGCCTGTACCTCGACGCCGCGCAGGCCGGATTGCTCGCGCGCTCGGGGGAAGACGACCCGCTGCTCCTGACGACGCTCCGACTGCACAGCCAGCTGATCTTCCGCCTCGGAAAGCAGGCCGAAGCGCTGGAGATCGACCGCGGACTCGTCGAGCGGCGCGTGCGCCTGCACGGCGCCGACCATCCGCTGGCGCTCGAGGCCCGCAGCCAGTTGGCGCGCCACCGCATCGACGCGGGAAGGCTGGAACAGGGACTTGCGGAGCTCGAGGTCGTGGTCGAGGACGCTCGCAAGCAGTTCGCGGCGGACGCCATCGACTTGCTGCACGTCGAGGCGTTTCTCGCCGCCGCCTGGGCCCGCGCGGGGCGCGAGCGCGAGGCCGCCGAGCTGTTCGAGGACGTCCACCGTCGCTGGAGCGCGCGGCCGACGGACAACCGCATGGACTTGCTGTTCCTGCGCGCCAATCAGTCCTGCGCGCTGGAGAAGCACGATTCCGTGGGCGCCTTGGCGCTGCTGCGAGAGCTCGCGCCGAAGGTCGCCGCGCAACTCGCGGAGCCGCTCACGCTCGTGTCCCCGCGCGACAGCGAGTCGCGCGGGGAGCGTTTCGCCGCATTGATCGACCTGCTGCTGTCGCGCTGCCGCGAGCCGCAGGACTCCGCGCTCGCTCTCGAGCTCGTCGAGCGCGCCCGCAGCACCGCCTGGATCGCCGCGCGCCACCAGCGTGACCTCGAGCGCGCCAGTTCTTCCGACGCGCAAGTCCAGCGCCTGCGCAGCGAGCTGCGCACCCTTTCCGCGCGCCTCGAGTCGCTCGCGGAGTCTGGCGAGCGCGAAAGCTTCCGCGAAACGGCGCTCCAACGCAGTCAGGTCGAACAGCGTCTCGCGAGTGCGCTCTCCAGCGTCGCCGGCAGCCCGATTCGTCCTTCCGCGACGCTCGCGCAACTCGCGGGGACGCTGCAAACGAGCGAGCTGGCGGTCGTGTGGCGGCGCGTCTCGGCGCCGCTCGATGCGAGCGAAACGAAGAAGCTCGAGCTGTACGTGGCGTTCGTGCTGACGCGCGACGGCGCCGTGCGGCGGATCGACTTCGGCGAGGCCAAGACGCTCGAGGACGAGATCGAGCGCTGGCGCGAGGCCGTGCTCGCCTTGCCGGCTCGGCCCGACGACGTGCGCAAGCTCGGCCTCGCGCTGCGGGCGCGCCTGTTCGATCCGCTGCTCGTCGGCGCGAACGACCTGCGGCGCATCGTCGTCGTTCCCGATGCGGCTGTCGCGCTCGTTCCCCTCGACGCGCTGCCGCTCGACGAGGGCGTCGTCGGCGAGCGCTTCGAGTTCGAGCAGCGCGAGTTCCTCGGCGAACGCCTGCTCGAGGGGCCACGCGCCCGCGGGCTCGGTCCGGCGCTGCTCGTCGGCGACATCACGTACTCGCCCAAGACCTCCGACACGTCCGACGCGACGCCCCAGCCGTTGCGACGGCGTGCCTCCGTGCGTCCCGCGAGCTTTGCACCCCTGCCCGCGTCGGCGCGCGAGCTGGATGCGCTGAGCGAAGTCTTCCGCGATCCCGACGACGACGAAGCGCTGATCGTGCTGCGCGGCGAAGCGGCCACGAAGGCCGCGCTGTTCGAGCGTTGCGGCGACGTCCAGTGGCTCCATGTCGCCTCCCACGGCTACGCCAGCGTCGAGCGTGCGAGCCCGCTCGCCCTCGACGACTTTTCCCGTGAGATTCGTGGCCTTTCCCCGCGTGTCCTATGTGGCCTCGCGCTCGCCGGCGCGGACGCCCCGCAGTCCGCCACGGACCGCTCGCGCGGCATCCTGAGCGGTGAGGAGCTGTGCGGCCTCGACCTGTCGAAGTGCCGCCTCGCGACGCTCTCGGCCTGCGACACTTCCGTCGGCGTGCAGCGCGCGGGCTTGGGCATCGCGTCCTTGCAGTCGTCGCTGCGGATGGCGGGCGCGCGCTCGACGCTGACGTCGCTCTGGAAGGTCGACGACGCGGCGACGGCCGAGCTGATGGCGAGCTTCTACCGGCGTGTCGTCGACGACGGCGCAACCCCCGCCGAAGCGTTGCGTCAGGCGAAGAAGGCGCTGCGCGAGCGGCGCGCACCGCCGCGCGACTGGGCGGGTTGGGTGCTCACCGGTCCCGGGGACTAGCTCGCGACGCTGGACAAGCTTCCTCGCGCCGGGGACGCTGACGGTCACATGGCTGCGGATCCGGAGGGGGAAGACGGCGAGTGGAGCGCGCTCGTCCGGGGCGACCCGGGCGCGCGCGAGCGCCTCGCCAAGCAGGCCCACGCCGTCGCCAGCGCGGAACTGGCTCGTCGTGGCGCTCCGCTCGCCGCACGCGAGGATCTGGTGCAGGAAGTGGTGCGCTCGACGCTCGCTTACGCCGCCCGCGGCGGCCCCGCGCCCAAGGATCTCGCCACTTTCCTGAAATTTCGCAGCTGGGGCGTCCTCTCCGACCATCGCAAGCGCCTGCGCCGCGCGCCGCCCATGCTGAGCCCCACGACCGAGCTGCCCGATAACGACCGCGGTCCGGAACGTGTGGCCGAGCTCGGCCAGTTGCGCCGTGCGCTCGCCGAGTGCGTCGAGCGCCTCTCGCCGGAGCAGCGCAGCGCGGTCGTGCTGCGCTACCAGCGCCAGCTCGACTCGACCACGATCGCGGCCGAGCTCGGCCTGCACCGCAACACGCTGCACGTGCGCGTGTTCCGCGCGCTGGCGGCCCTGCGGGAATGTCTCGCGCGCAAGGGCTTTGGCGTGGAGGATCTGGGCCCGTGAGCAAGCTCCGCCCCGAAGACCAGGCCCGCTGCGTCGAGTACATCGACGGCGAGCTCGACGAAGCCGCGCAACTCGAGTTCGAGCGCCGTTTGGCGCACGAGCCGGAGCTCGCGCTGGCGGTCGAGCGCTTGCTCGCGACCGATCGGGTGCTGCGCGAGCAGTTGCTGGCGCCTACCGCGGCGCGTCGACGGCCTTGGAGCCTTGCCGTTCGGCTCGTGGCCTCGATCGCCGCCGCGGCGGTGCTCTTCGTCGGCTCCTTGCTCTACTTCGCTCGCGAGCGCTCGCGTGTCGCGTTCGTCGCGAGCCATGAATCGCCGCTGGAGGCGCTCGCGAGTGCTCCGGAGCTCCGCCTCTTGCGCCCCGAAGGCCTGAGCGCCCTGCGCGGCTCGCAGGATCCGCCGAACATCAGCGCGGAGGACTTCCTGCGCACGGAAGCCGCCGCCCGCGAGCGCGAGGCGAACAGCGCGCTCAAGAGCGCCGTAAGCTCCGGCGAAGCTGGCTTCTTCCGCATCGCGCTCGAGCTCGACGAAGCTTCGCTCGTCTACGTGCACGCGACCACGCGCGACAACAAGCCTGTCGTGCTCGAATCCGGCCCGCTGCGGCTCTCCGCCGGGCGTCACGAGTTGCCCGGCCCGCGCTTCAGCGTCGATCCGAACCAGCCTGGGGTGCTGCGCTACGACCGTGGCTACCTCGTCCCAGTCGGTTGTGGCGAGCTGACGGTCGTCCTCGCGATCCTCGCTCCGGGGCACGAGTTGCAGCACTGGCCGGACACGAGCGAACTCTCCGGGCAGCCGCGCGAACTCGGGGGCCAGGGCGCCGAGGTCCACACGCTCGTCGTGCGCGAGCCGCGCTGACGCTTTTTTCGGGTTTGCGTTGTGCAGCGGGAGGCCTCGGGCCTCTGGGGCCTGCGAGCGGGAGCTCTTCCCCTCGAACGACACCTGCCCCACCCCACTGCTCCGGAGACTCCGATGGCGTTCCGACCGATTTCATTGCTGCTGCTCGCCAGCCCTGCGCTGGCCACGCAGTCGACCCTTTCCGAGGCCACTCCCGCACCCGCGCGCGGCACTCTGATGCCGACCCCGCCCGCGATCGACGTCGCGCTCGACGACGCGGTCCCGCTCGAGGGCGAGCGCCCGCTCGGCGACCCGACCCAGTCCTCGACGGAGTTCGAGAAGGGCCTCGAGAGCCCGCTCTACCTTGGCTTCGTCTCGGGCCGTCACTATCCGCCCGCCGACGAGCGCATCGACCCGCGACTGGTCGCCCAGGTGCGCACGCTTCCGACCGACGGCCGCCCGGAGCCGACCGCGTACGCCTACGTGATGTTCGGCCGGCGCATCACCCCCGCGCGCCTCGAGCTGCTGCGCTCGCTCGGCTGCCGCGTGCTCGGCTTCCACCCCGGCTACTGCATCAAGGTCGCGCTGCGACCCGAGCTCATCGACGAAGTCGGCGCGCTCGAGTTCGTGCGTTGGATCGGCGTGCCTCGCGCGCCGCAGAAGCTGAGCCTCGGCCTGGGCGAAGCTCTCGGGCAACTCGACGCCACGCGCCCGCTCGACCTGATCGTCAACGTCTTCGAGTCGGACCTGTGCGAGGCCACCACCGCCGAAACCACCGCGCGCGCGGAGCAGTTCGATCCGGGCGTCGGCACGGCGCCGCTCGCGGATGCGGGCAGCGTCGCGTCGCGGCTGCAATCCAACGGCTGGCAGCAGCGCGCGCTCGAAGCGGCCGGGCTCGAGGTGCTCTGGTACACCCAGAAGGACTCCGTGCGCGCCTTCCACGTGCGTGCGCCGCTCGCCGCGCTCGAGCGCCTCGTCGAGCTCGATTTCGTCGAGTTCGTCGAGGAAGAGCCGCTCGCCGCTCCCTTGCACGACGAGTCGATGCCGTTCGTCAGCGCGGACGTGCTCCGCTCGATCACTACCGGCGGCACGAGCCAGTCCGTCGTGTGCGGCGAGATCGACACGGGCCTGTGGGTCGGCCACGCGGACCTCGCGAGCCACTTGCACGCCATCGGCTGGGACTTCTCCGGCAGCATGACCGGTCCCTGGGACGACCCCTGCGGCCACGGCACGCACGTCACCGGCACGATCACGGGCAGCGGCGCCACCACTCCGAGCCTGCGCGGTGTCGCTCCGGGCCTCGGCTGGGGTCCGACGGGCCGCTTCCAGCAGGTCAAGGCCTTCGTGGGCTGCGGCGTGCAGCCGGTCAATCTCTCCGGGATCATGGGTGTGCTGCGCACGGGGGTCACCGACAACACCGGCGCCTTCACTCCGCGCGCCCACGTCATCAACAACTCCTGGGGGTCGTCCGCTACGAACGCCACGGGTACGGAGTTCTCGGCGCGCTTGGTCGACGACGAGGTCTACTGGCAGCAGCAGATGTACGTGTTTGCCGCCGGAAACGACGCAAATCCGGGCCGGATCGGCTTCGAGGCCGCGGCCAAGAACTCGTTCACCGTCGGCAGCGTCAACTCCGGCGCCACGTTCAACAACCTCGCTCCGGATCGTTCCGGCTTCTCGAGCCAAGGTCCGACCGGCGACCAGCGCTGGAAGCCGAACGTCGTCGCGCCCGGCAACGAGATCCGCTCCCTCATGGCGGGGACGACCTCCGGTTACACCCTGAAGTCCGGCACGAGCATGGCGACGCCGCACGTCACGGGCATCGTCGCGCAGATGCTCGACACCTACCCGTGGATGCGTTACCGCCCGACGGCGGCGGCCGCACTCCTGATGGCGAGCGCTGCGACGCGCTCCTCGGCGCCGATCTTCAACCACAACGATCCCAGCCTGAACGCCTACGGTGCCGGCTGCGTCGATGCGTGGCTCTCCACGTTCAACACGCAGCAGTCGACCTTCAACAGCTGGAACTTCGACCTCGGCGCGGGACAAGGCACCTACGCCGACTTCTACGTGCCCGCGGGCACCACGCGCATCGTCGTGTGCACGACCTGGAACGAGGTGGCGGCCTCGTCCGGCGCGCCCTACGCGGCCGTCAACGACTGGGACCTCTACATCGACCAGGAACCCTTCACGGCGGGCCTCGACACCGGCGAGTTCAACGCCGGCAAGTCGAGCCGCAACACGACCGAATTGCGCTACATCGAGAACCCGGCGACGGGCTGGTTCCGCTGGAAGCTCAATCCCTACAGCGCGCTCAGCAACGCGCGCTTCAGCGTCGCCGTGCACTTCGTCCAGGGTGATGTTCACCCGACGGTGCAGCTCACGCTCACGCCCTCGACCTACTTCGCCAAGGTCGACGAATCGGTTCCGATCACGGCCTCGGTGTTCAATCCCGGCTACCTCGCTTCGGCCGTGCTCATCGAGGGGATCGGCTCGCCCGCGCTGACCGCCAGCTCGGCGACGCTCCTCGACGGCTCCATCGCCAACTTCCTTGGCAGTCGCGCCTTCATGCTCGGCAACCTGCTCGCCGCCAACACGCGCGTCGCCAGTTTCTCGCCGCGCTGGTGGTTCGACGGCGTCTGGACCTTCACGTGCAACGTCACGCCGGACAACGGTCCGCCCGTGAGCGCGGACGTGCAGGTCACGGTCGACAGCACTCCCCCCACCGCCGTCTCGGGCCTCGTCTCCACCTCGCACCCCGTCGCGCAGTGGAGCTGCGGCTCCAACGTCGCGATGGCGTGGCAGTCCGCGAGTGACGCGCTCTCCGGCGTCTCGGGCTACTCGGTCCAGTGGGATTACGCCTACGACACCGACCCCGACGACACCGTCGACACGCCCTTCCCCTTCTGGTTCGAGCTGCTCACGCCCGACGCCGGCTACTTCTTCCACGTGCGAGCGATCGACCGCTGCGGCAACGCCGGCCCGACGGAACACCTCGGTCCCTTCTACTTCTCCGACCCGCCGATCGCGGCCTTCTGCGCACCCAAGATGAACAGCCAGTCCTGCCTGCCCTACATGACCTGGACCGGTCAGGCGAACGTCAACGGCCCCGACGACTTCCACCTGCAAGCCACCAACATCCTCAACCAGAAGTCCGGCCTGATGTTCTGGTCGAGCACCTACGCCACCGTCCCCTTCCAAGGCGGCATGAAGTGCGTCGGCAACCCGCTGCGCCGCACGGGAGCCATGAACTCCGGCGGCTCCCTCACCGGCAACGACTGCTCCGGCACCTTCGACTTCCACTGGAGCCACGCCTTCGCCGCCGCCAACGGCGTCTCCGCCGGCGACTGGCTCTACTGCCAGTTCTGGTACCGCGACCCCGGCGACCCCTTCGCCACCGGCCTCACGGACGCGGTGACGTTCCTCGTCTGCGAGCAATAGGCCACCGCGCCCCTCGCACTCTCTCGCCGGGCTTCCGCGTCTCCGGGCGCGGAAGCCCGGCCTGCTTTCGCCGCTCATTTCCTCGCGCCGCAACTGGCGCACCCGGGGGGACTCGAACCCACAACCCTCGGTTCCGAAGACCGATGCTCTGTCCAATTGAGCTACGGGTGCTCGCGAGGCGGCATGGTCGGGGGTGAGGGGCGGCGGGGCAAGAGGTGAGGCGCGTGAACCTTGGGGGCGGGCGGGCGTTGGACGATCGGAGGCGGCGCCGGAGGGGGTCAGGGGGTGGGAGTAGGTGGGGCTACCTCCTGAAGCCGATGTCGGAAAAGGGCGCGAAGGTGTAGCGTCTGGGCGGAGTCAGAGCTTCCGGGCGGGGCCGAGAGGTCGCGGGCGGCGGCGAGATTCCGGGCCGGTGGTGGCGCGTGGCGTGAGGTCGGGGCCCGAGGGGGCTTGCGGGCATGCGACGCGAAGGAGCGCCGGTCGACGCTAACCAGGAGTCGAGCGTCATGAAGCTCGTGCAAGCGAAAGTCGTGCGACGGGTGCTCGGATGCGCCGTCGGCGGAATGGTTCTGTCGGCGTCGGGCTGGGCGCAACTGCGCGTGGTCACGGTGCCGTGGCAGGGTGATCCCAATCAACCGCACCAGGTGGCGAGCGGGCAAGCGCTGATGCTGCAGGGCACGGCCGTGCCGGTGGCAGGCTGCGGGCTCGTCAGCGCCACGTGGGACCCCGGTGACGGCAGCGGGCCGGTGAACGTGCCGGCAGGCAACGCGCGCGTGCTGGAGCTGAGCCACGTGTACACGGGCTCGGTCAACCAGCCGTTCGTCGCCACGCTGACGGTGACCGACAGCTGCGGCAACGTGTCGAGCGACACGTTCCGCGTCGTGATCCAGAACGCGGGCCTCGACGTCGACGTCAACCGCGCGATCGACCACGGCCTGTGGAACCTGCACAAGCGCCAGATCCTCGGCAACATCGGCGGAGTTCCCTCGGGGTACTGGTCGACGCAGAACGTTGCTGCCGCAACGAGCTCGGCCCTGCAGGCGCTCCAAGTGCACGGGCACTTCGCCAGCGGCGACCCGAACGAGAACCCCTATGTCGAGGACGTGCAGCGCGGCCTCGCGCACCTGTTCACGACGCTGAGCGTGCTCCCCATCGCCGTGCAGCCCGCGGGCGATCCCGACACGAACGGCAACGGCTACGGGCTCTACACGACCTCGGATCCGATCTACGTCACCGGCCAGATCGTCGACGCGATCGTCGCGACGCAGACGCCGAACGCGGTTGCGCCCACGGGCGTGAGCCCCGAGGTGCAGGGCCGCACGTACCACGACATCGTGCAGGACATGATCGACGCGTACGCCTGGGGCCAGACGGACTCCGGGACGCAGCGCGGCGGCTGGCGCTACGGCTTCAATTCCGACGCCGACAACTCGGCGGCGCAGTGGATGGCGATCGGCGGGATCGCGGCCGAGCGCTACTTCGGCGCCACGGTGCCGACGTGGGTGAAGCAGGAGAACGAGGCCTACTGGCTCCCGTACTCGTCCTTCCGCGACGGCTCGTTCTCGGGCTACGACGGCCACTTCGGCTACGTGTACGCCTACTACAACGTCGACATCGCGATGATGAACACGACGCCTTCGGGCATCGTGCAGCTCGTGATGAACGGTGTTCCGTCGAGCGACCCGCGCTTCACGGCTGCCGTCGGCTACATGGCGCGCAACTGGAACACGCTCGTCCTGAACAACCGCATCTACGGCATGTTCGCGACGGCGAAGGCCATGCGCCTCGCGCAGCCGGCGCCCGTGCAGACGATGACGAGCGGCGGCCTGTCGTTCGACTGGTACCGCGCGCAGGTCTCGCAGGGTGACCCGGTCGACGGCCTCGCGCGCCGGCTGGTCACGCTGCAGCAGGGCGACGGCTCGTGGGACGGCTACTGGGTCGTCGACGACATCGCGACGGCGTGGTCGGCGATCATCCTGTCGAGCACGATCGTGACGCCGGGGCCGGTGGCCGTGGCGCACGCGAGCCCGACCCAGACCGCGGCGACCTTCCCGGTGAACTTCACGGGCGTGAGCTCGTACCACCTGGACCCGGCGCGCGCGATCATCAACTACGAGTGGGACTACGAGAGCGACGGCAGCTGGGACGCGACCGGCGTCAACGTCGTGCACTCCTACCCGACGCTCGGCACGTACAACGTGACGCTGCGCGTGACCGACGACAGCAACCCGCCGCTGCAGGCGACGACGCAGGTCACGGTCAACATCACGCCTCCGCCGTTCCCGCCGGACTCCGAACCGGGTGGCCCGTACACGTTCTGCCCGCAGGTGACGCCGTGGCTGCTCGACGGCTCGCGTTCCAGCGACCCGGACGGCTCGATCGTGCTGTACGAGTGGGACTACTCGCCGCAGCCGCTCGACCTGAGCTTCAACGACGCGACGGGCGTGTCGGTCGACGTGACGAGCTTCTTCATGCAGCTCGGCCCGGGCGTCTACAACGTCGGCCTGCGCGTGTGGGACGACCTCGGCAACCCCAACACGGACTTCACGACCGTGCGCGTGCTGCCGGCGGGTGACCCCAACTGCCAGCAGCCCCCGCCGACGATCGCCTGTCCGCCGGACTTCGTCGAAGTCTGGAACGGCGGCATCAACGCGGGTCAGACCGTGCCGGCGCGCACGGGCACCGCGACCTACACCGGCGGCTGCACGCAGAACGCGACGGTGACGTACCAGGACGTGAACGTCGTGCCGAACACGCCGCAGAATCCGGGGGCGCCGGAAGTCGTGATCACGCGGCGCTGGACGGTCGATGACGGCTGTGGTGGCGTCGACAGTTGCGACCAGACGATCACGCTGCTCAGCCCCGCGGGCCAGATCGGCAGCCTGACGCTCAACGTGCAGCCGCAGACCTGCGCGAACGAGCTCACGCCGGCGATGTCGCTCGTCAAGCTGACGATTCCGGGCACGTGGGTGCACGACGCCACGCGCATCGATCCGACCTCGGTCGAGGTGCACCGCGCCGACGGCGTGGGCAAGTCGCTGCGGCGCGGCGCGTACATGACCGGCCCGAGCCTCGCGGACGTCACCGCGCCGTACTACGGCGAGCTGGGTCCGTGCGTCACTCGCAACCCCGAAGGGCGACAGGACTTCACGATGTTCGTCAACGCGCGCGCGATGCGCTCGCTGATGAAGCTCGGGAACCTCGCCGACGGCACGAAGGTGCGCCTGGTCTTCAGCGGCAAGTTCATCACGGGCGAGCCGTTCGTCGTCGAGGACGTGCTGACGGTCCGGCGCTGAGGTGCGTCCCGCGCGCGCATCGTCGCGCGCGTTCCTGCGGCAGGCCCGTTCGACTCGCGGGCCTGCCGCACTCCCTTTTGCGCTGCTTCCGGAGGCCTTGGATGCGTGGAATTCCGCTGGTTTCGCTCGTTTTCCTCGTCGGGTGCGTGGCCGACGAACCGCGCTCGACGGCTGCGGAAGGTGTTGCCGCGCCGGCGGCGAGTGCGGCGGGCGAGCCTCTCGACGAGCTGCTAGTGAGCCTCGGCGTGAAGCGCGTGCGCGAGCAACGGGCGCTCGAGGTGCGCGGCTGGGTCAACATGACGGCGGGCGTGGTCGAGGTGCTCGCCTGCGCGCCGGAGGGCAAGCTGCACGAGTCGCTGCTCGTGCTCGACTGCGTGCCGAGCGGCCTGCACGCGGGGCTGCTCGCGCTCGGACTCGAGCCCGGCAAGCCCGGAAGCATCGAAGGCGGCGGCGAGTTCCATCCGCCGACGGGCGAGCGTGTGGCGCTCGAGGTGCGCTGGAGCGATGCGAGCGGTGTCGAGCGGCGCACGCGGCCGGAAGACTGGCTGTGGGATGCGCACCGCAAGGAGTCGATGCCGCGACAGGACTGGATCTACGCGGGCTCCTACGAGGTACCGATCGAGGGGCGGCCCGGGGCGGTCTCGCTCGCGGCGGACGCGGTAAAGAGCCTCGCCGTGACGTACCACGATGCGACGACGCTGCTGCAGCTCGAAGGCCTGCAGAGCCTCGACGACACGACGTGGGAAGTGAATCCGCAGGCGGTGCCGCCGAAGGGCACGCCAGTGGTGGTCGTGTTCAAGGGAGTGAAGTGATGCTCGCGCTGCTGTTCGCGTTGGGATTGCAGGCGCAAGCCGCGGGGCCCGCGCAGGCTGCGCCGCAAGTTGCGGTCGAGAAGCTCGACCGAGCGATCGAGCGTGGGATGAAGCGCCTGCGCGCGCTGCAGGCGGACGACGGTTCGTTCGAGCCGGAAGAGCGCAAGGAAGTCTGCCGCGTGGCGCTGACGTCGATGGCGCTGTGGGCGCTGGGCGAGCCGGAGGCGGTCGGGCTCGATGCGGCGCGGGCTCGCAAGGCCGCGGAATTCCTCGTGAAGAAGCAGACCGCGAGCGGAGGCATCTACGAGCCCGCGAACGGGCTGCCCGTGTACACCTCGGGCGTGGCGGCGCGCGCGCTGCGCACGCTCGGCAATGTCGATGGCTGGCCGGAGCTCGGCGCCGCACGCTCGAAGGTCGAGCTGTTCGTGTACCGCAGCGCGGCGCCGGAGTCGTTCGTCGATTCCGACGACAAGGCTTCCGCCGGGCCTTCGCACGCGCGAACGCAGGCGCAGCGACTGCTCGACGAAGGCAAGGTGAGCGACGGGGCGGCGCGCCGCGCGTTGGAGTTCCTCGCGCGGTGTGAGGTCGACCTGTCGCGCTCCCCCGCTCGGCTGCGCCAGCCGCACGAGCAGCGCGCGGCCTTCGACATCGGCGCTTTCGATTACGAGGACTTGCTCCCGATGGTCTATCTGGAGCTCACTCCCGAGCAGCAGATCGTGCTGCGCGCGCGCAAGGCGCTCGCCAGTCGTTACACGCCCGCGAAGAACCCCGACCTGACCGCGCGGTACGGCGAGCAGGGTTTCCTCGAGGGCAAGCAGGGCAAGTTCTACTACTGGCTCAACGTCGCGCGCACGATGACGACGCTGGGAGAGCGGGAGCTCGTGACGGGCGACGGCGTGCGGCACGACTGGGCGAGCGAGATCGCTTCCCAGGTGCTCGCAGCGCAGCGTGGCGACGGCGCGTGGGTCAACTCGGAGGCGCGCTGGTGGGAAGGCGAGCCGGGGATCACGACGGCTTATGCGGTGCTCGCGCTGAAGTTGTGCCGGAGGGAGCTCGCGCGCACGGGTGGGCGCTGAGGCGACGGCTGGCGGCGGGGCGCGATCCGCGCTATTTCCAAGGGCGTGAGGCTCCACCACGCCGTCGTGCCGCTGGTCGCGGCGTTCGTGCACGTCACGGACGTCGGTGAGGAACTGTGGCAACGTGGGCAGCGCGCGGAGGCGATCGAGAGCTGGCTCGCGTCGCTGGCGCAGCGGCCGGAGGATGCGGGGCTGCGCCTGCGGCTCGTGCGCGCGGAGCTGTCGACGCACCGCTATCAGGCGGCGCTCGAGCACGCGCGGGAGCTCGGGGACGCGGGGCGTGCGGAGCGCGGTGCAGCGTCGTACCGGCTGGCGAAGTACGCCGAGGCGCTGGCGGAGTTGCCGCGCGAGAGCGAGGAGCAGCTCCTGATGCG
>JABWBL010000593.1 GCA_013360535.1 Planctomycetaceae bacterium | reverse complement strand
CGCTCGTCCATGCGCCCGTCGCCGTCGTTGTCGCGCAGCACGACCACGGCGTTGCCCGGCTCGGCCTCGCCCGTCGCATCCGCGTCGCGCATGTAGGTGCGCATCTCGCACACCCACAGGTCGCCGTATTCGTCGAAGGTCGCGCACACCGGCGCCACGACCAGCGGTTCCGCCGCGACGAGCTCGACCTTGAGCCCCGGCGCGAGCCGGAAGCTCTGCAACGCCTCCTCGGGCGACAGCGGCTTCGGCGCGGGCACGCGCCATTCCTCGCGCAGCGGCGGCTGCTCCTCGCCCTTCACGTCGCCGTTCTGCGGCGCGAGGGCGAGCGCGAGTGCGAGGGCCAGCATCGGAGCGTCAGCGCTTGATCATCAGCGGCGGCGACTTGCACCGGGAGCAGCGCGAGGTCGGCCCTTCGAGCTTCTCGTCCATGTGCTCCGGACAGGTCCAGTTCCACGACGGATCCACCGTCTGGCCCTCGGTGTACCCGAGCTTCTCCAGCGCCGCCTTCGCGGCCGCGTCCTGCTCCTGGCCATCGACCTTCTCGTAGGGCCCCGGCACCCACGGACTCGCCTTCGCGAGCTCCCTGCGCAGCCGGATCGCGAGCGCCCCGTCGCTCGTGTACAGGTTCTTCGCCTCGTCGGCGTCCGTCGCGAGGTCGTAGATCTCCGACCGCTCCGGATGCATCGGGCGGTAGATCAGCTTGTGCGGCCAGTCGATCACCATGTAGAGGAACTGGTCGTACTGGCGGTCGTCGCGGTACGCCATGCCCGCGTTGGAGTCGTAGCCGTTGATCTGGTCGCCGAACGCGACGCGCTTCGAGTCGCTCTGGCCTTCGATCAGCGGCCGCAGCGAACGGCCGTCGAGCGGCTTCGGAGCGGGAATCCCGCAGTAATCGAGCACCGTCGGCGCGACGTCGATCGTGCGCACGAGGTCCTTGACGCTCGCCGCCTGCTTCGCGCCCGGGACCTTGACGATCAGCGGCACGTGCACCTGCTCCTGGTAGAGCAAACGATGCGCGGCCCAGCCGTGCTCCATCAGGCCCTGCCCGTGGTCGGCCGTGATCACGACGATCGTGTTCTCGAGCAGCCCCTTCGCCTCGAGGGCCTTGAACAGCCGCCCGATCTGCTCGTCCTGGTAGTTGAGCTCGGCCTTGTAGAGCTCGATGCCCGGCCGGATCGGGTCGCCGGAGGCGTCGAAGAACTTCTCGCGCGGCACGAGCCGCGCCTCGGGCGGAGTCTTGTCCCAGTCGTGCGGATCCCAGTAGTGGATCCACAGGAAGTAGGGCTCCTCGCCCTTCAGGCTCTTCTCGACGAGATCCGTCGTCTCGTCGGAACGCCGCTGGAAGTTGCGCACGTCCCAGATCGACTTCACCTGCCCCTTGTCGTTGGTCAGGTGCTTCATCTCGGTGTTCATGTCCTCGAACACCTCGAAACCACGCTGGAAGCCGAAGTTGCGCGACACCGGGAAGGCCGAGTGCACTGCGGCCGTGTGGTAGCCGTTGCGCGCGAGCACCGTCGCGAGCGTGGGCACGTCCTCGGGCAGCGTGTAGCCGCTCGGCGCCGACAGCACACGCAACTTGTGCGTCTGGTTGTTCATCCCCGTGAGGATCGACGCGTGCGACACCGGCGTCACACCCGCGGTGCTGATCGCCATGTCGAAGCGCGTGCCCTCGGCCGCGAGCGCGTCGAGGTTCGGCGTGACGCCCGGATGCACGCCGTAGCAGGACACGAAGTCCGCACGCGTGGTGTCGAGCGTGATCAGGATGACGTTGGGCTTCTTGGCGCTCGAATCGCCGCAGGCGGCGAGCAGGACGAGCGGAACAAGGCTCAGGAGGAACTTTCGCATCGTTTCGTCGGGGCGGGGGTGCCCCCGTGGCGTCCAAGGATACGCGAGGGGCCGAGCCCTTGTCGGCACAAGAATCCGCAGGCCTTCAGCGCTCGAACAACCCTTCCTCGCGCGCCAGCTCACGCGCGACGCGCCGCACGGCCTCGGGCGAGAGCAGGTGCAGCTGGTGCACGAGCACGTGGTCGGGATCGAGCTCCGGCCAGGCCTTCGGATCGCGCTCGAGCGCGCGGTCGAGCGTGACAAGCAGGTCACGCAACAGCTCGCGATAGGCCGCCCCGTGCGGGGTCACGTCCCCGTTCGTGCCACCTTCGGCCGAACGCAGCACACTGACCAGCGGCACGCGCGGGTCGGCGACGTCGCACAAGGCCACCAACTGCGCGCGGTACTCCAGCCGGCGCGCGACGCCCTCCGGCGTGAGGCCGGACTTCGCGAACAGCTTGAGCGCACGCCACAGGTGCTGCGAGAACGGCAGGAAGCGCGTGCGGTCGCACAGGTGAGCCTCCTCGTGCGTCGCGGTGGCCTCGAGCAGCTCGTCGAGCGAGATTCCCGGCCCCTTCTCGCCGCGCGCGCGCCGGTCGGCGATCACCGCGAGCCGCAGGCG
>JABWBL010000592.1 GCA_013360535.1 Planctomycetaceae bacterium | reverse complement strand
CGCGGCGAGGTGCCGCACGTGGCGCGCGCGCTCGAGGCGGCCGGAATGGAGCGGCTCGAACTCGCGACGAGCGAGCGCCTCGAGGGCATGGGCGACGGGCTCTGGCATCCCGGTCGCAGGCTCCTGTGGGCCGGCGTCGGTCCGCGTTCGTCGCGGGAAGCGTGGAGCGAGCTCGCGGAGCGCCTTGACCTGCCGGTGATCACGCTCGAGCTCGTCGAGCCGGCCTTCTACCACCTCGACACGGCGCTCGCGCTGCTCTCGGAAGACAGCTGCCTGTGGCTGCCCGACGCGCTCAGCCCGAGCTCGCGCGCCCTCGTCGAGCGGCTTTTCGAGCGCCGCATCGAGGCCGACCCGCGCGAGGCCCACGAGCGGCTCGCCTGCAACGCCTGCTCCCCCGACGGACGCCACGTGCTGATCCAGCGCGGCTGCGAGCGGACGAGCGCGCGCCTGCGCGACGCCGGCTTCGAGGTCGTCGAGCTCGACACCGACGAGTTCCTCAAGTCCGGCGGCAGCGTCTTCTGCATGAAGCTGCTCGCGTGAGCCGCCGCGCGCGCTACTGGTAGCGCAGGCTGACGTTCTCGCGGCCCATCTCGCGCAGGCGCTCGATCTCCTTCTTGAGACCGAGGTTGTGGGCCTTGGAGACGATGCTCTTCACCGAGCGGTCGAGCTTCTGGGCGATGTCGAGGTTGGGCGTCGTCGGGTACAGCTCGCGCAGGAGCTGCAGCTCGCTCTCTTCCCAGCGCGGCATGCGGCTCGCGCCGTCACCGGCCACGCGCTTGAGGAAGGCCTTGTCCTTCGCGAGGCAGTAGCGCCGCGCGACGCGCTGGATCGAGTCGAGCGAACGGCCGAAGATCACCGCGAGGTCGGCGTCGCTGCGCGTTCCGTAGATGCGGCGCAGCTGCTGCACCTCGTCGCGCGTCCAGCGTCCACCCTGCTGGATGCGGCCGAGCTCGAACACCTGCTGCTGCACCTCGTTGGGATCGCGACCGAGGATGCGCGCGATCACGTCCGGACCGGAGGCGCCGAGGTAGCGCTTGAGGTCCTGGATCTCACCCGCCGTCCAAGGACCCTGCTTGCGGGCGGTGGCGAAGATCTCTTCCGCCATCTTGCGCACGCTCGAGGCCGAACGACCGAGTTCCCGCGCGATCGCGGCCTCCGGCCGCAGCCCGTACATGTCCTTGAGACGATCGATTTCGGCACGGGTCCACCGCCCCTTGCGGGGACCCTGCGAACTTTCATCTCCGCTCCAATGCAACCGAGCCAAGCGCGCTCCTCCTCGTTTTGGGGGCGACGGAAGGTGGACTCCCAAGCGCGAGTCCGAGTGTAGCGGCGCGCGCGGTGCGGAAAAGGGCTGAAATCCAGAGGATTGCAGCGACTTGCTGGCGAGCTCGCCCCGCGCGGCTCAGGCAAGCTGCCGTTCGCGGAAGGCCGCGAGCACGCTCTTGACGCCCTCGACGTGCGACTGCGCGAGCACCTCGGCCGCCAGCTCGCGCGCCGCGGCGAGCGTCGTGCGGCGGACGGCAAACTTGATTTCGGGCAGAAAGTAGGGCGCGACGCTGACGGAGGTGAACCCCATCCCCATCAGCAGGATCGCGGTCGCCGGATCGTCCGCCATGTCGCCGCAGACCGAGGACGGCTTGCCGGCCCGACCCGCGGCCTCCGCCACCTGGGCCAGCGCGCGCAGGACCGCCGGGTGGTGCGGCTCGTAAAGCTTGGAGACCCAAGGGTTGTCGCGGTCGACCGCGAGCAGGTACTGCACCAGGTCGTTGGTGCCGACGCTGACGAAATCGACCTGCGGGAGCAGCGCGTCGAGGCAGAACAGCACGCTGGGGACCTCGACCATGATGCCGACGGGGACGTCGCGCTCGACCTCCCAGCCCTGCTCCAGCAACGAGGTGCGCACGCCGTCGAAGATGCGGCGCGTGGCGTCGACTTCCTCGATCGAAGCCACCATCGGCAGCAGGATCCGCAGGTCCTTGCCGACGCCGGCGCGCAGGGCGGCCCGCAGCTGGACCCGCAGCAGGTCCTGCCACTCGAGGCTGACGCGCAGACCGCGCCAGCCCAGCGCCGGGTTCTCCTCCTTGGGCGTCTGGAAGTACGGCAGGCGCTTGTCGCCGCCGATGTCGAGCGTGCGCAGCGTCACCGGGCGCGGCGCCATCTTCTCGAGCACGCGCCGGTACATGCGGAACTGCTCGTCCTCGGACGGGAACTGCGGCCGTTCCATGTAGAGGAACTCGGTCCGGCACAGGCCGATGCCGTCGGAG
Source organism: Planctomycetaceae bacterium (assembly GCA_013360535.1). Lineage (GTDB taxonomy): Bacteria > Planctomycetota > UBA1135 > UBA1135 > F1-120-MAGs118. The sequence goes on along the minus strand of JABWBL010000592.1, from coordinate 186 downwards.
TGGGCGCAGTTGAAGATGTCGAAGTCGCGCAGGCTCTCGATGTTGACCTGCACGAGCAGCGAGCCGCCGTCGGGGGTGCGCGCGGGGTCGCCGGCACGCTCCGCGAAGGTCGCGCGGCGCTGCTCGAGGCGCTGGCGACGCGCCTGGAAGTCGACGATCTGCTCTTCGCCCGGCCGCAGCTCGATC
>JABWBL010000591.1 GCA_013360535.1 Planctomycetaceae bacterium | reverse complement strand
GCGCTCGGCAGCACGCTCGGCAACGCGCTCCTGCACCTCGCGAGCCGTCGCCACCTGCCGCCGCGGCGCACGCACGACGAGCCCGAGCGCGGCTTTTTCCGCGAGTCGCTGCCGCTGGGCCTCTCGGCGCTGTGCGCGCAGACCTACTTCTACGTCGACAACCTGTTCGTGAGCGAGCTCTGCGGCGACGAACCGCTCGGCCACTACAACGTCGCCGTGCGCGTGATGAGCTGGTCGATCATGCTCGCGCAGTACACCTCGCTGACGGTGCTGCCGTGGTTCCGGCGTCGCCACGTCGCGGGCGAGCTCGGCAGCGCGCTCGGCAAGGTCGGCCCGCCGCTGTTCGCGCTCGCCGGCCTCGCCTGCGGCCTCGCTGCCCCGTGGAGCGAGAGCGTCTTGGGCCTGTTTGGCGAGGAATTCCGCTCGGCCGGAGACAGCCTGCGCTGGCTCTTCGGCGCGACGGTCGCCATCTACGCCGGTGCGCTCTTCATGACCACGCTCGTCGCCCTGCAACGCAACGTCGAGAGCCTGTGGATCGCGGCCGGCGGCGTGCTGATCAACGTCGCGCTCAACTTCTGGGCCGTGCCGGCCCTCGGCATCACCGGCGCCGCGCTGACGACGTTCGTCACCGAGTGTTTCGTGGCGCTCGCCGCCGCGTTCGTGATCTTGCGCGCGGGAGTGCGGCTCGGCGTCGTGTGGCACTGGCTCGGCGGTCCCGTCGGTTTCGCCCTCGGCACGGGGCTGTCGCACGCGCTGTCCGGCGGCTATTGATGTCGCCCATGCGTGTCGGACTCGACTATCGGCCTGCGCTCCAGAATCGCGAGGGCATCGGCCGTTACGCGCGCGAGCTCGTGCGCGGCTTCATCGAGCTCGGTTTCGACGGCGACCTCGGCCTGTTTGGCTACACCGCGGCGCCGATGCGCTTTTCCCGCGAGGAACTGGGGATCGCGGGCACGCGGGCCGAGCTCCTGCGCCTGCGCGTTCCGTCGCGCTGGCTGCCGTGGCTGATGCGCAGGCTCGGCAAGGGCGTCGACGACCTCGTCGGTGGCGCTGACGTCTACCACCACACGCAACCCAACCTGCTCGACGTGAGCAGGGCCGCGGAAGTGGCGACGATCTTCGACTGCATCTACATGCTCCCGCAGTCGGGTTACCTCGACGAAGCCGTGGCCGAGCGCATGACCGCCGCGGCGAAGGAGCAGGTCAAGCGCGCGAAACGCATCCTCGTGCCGAGCCAGTACGTCGGCGCCGAGGTCGTGATGGCGCTCGGAGCGCATCCGGCGCGTGTGACCGTCACCGAGCTCGGCTGCGACCACATCGCGCGCGCGCTTCCGCCCGAGGGTTTCGGCCCCGCGAAGGAGCCGTACATCCTGACCGTCGCGCGCGTCGACCCGCGCAAGAACCACCTGCGCATGCTCGCCGCCTTCGAAATGCTCGTGAAGGAAGGCCTGCCGCACCGCTGGATCGTCGCGGGACCACGCGGCCACGAGTGGGAGCAGTTCGCACGCGCCGTCGAGCTCTCCCCCGCGCGCGACCGCGTGCAATGGATCGTCGACGCGCCCGAAGCCGACCTTCCGCGGCTCTACGCGCAGGCCGACTGTTTCGTGTTCGCGACGCTCAACGAGGGCTTCGGACTGCCCCCGCTCGAAGCGATGGCCTGTGGTGCACCCGTCGTGACGAGCTGCGTCACCTCGCTGCCCGAGGTCTGCGGCGACGCGGCCTTCCTCGTCGAGCCCACGGAACCCGAGCGCATCTTCGAAGCCGTGCGCCGCGTGCTGCAGGAGCCGGACATTTCCGCCGAGCTGCGCCTGCGCGGTCGTGCGCAGTCGCGCAAGTTCACGTGGCGCGAATGCGCCAAGCACACGCTGCTCGCCTACCGCAAGGCGCTCGAGCCCGAAGTCGAAGAGCCGAAGCTCAAGCGCGTGTTCTGAAGCGGCGGCGACGATTCCATCGAAGCGGGAGTCGCGAGGCACGGGCCGCTGGAGTCAGCTCCTCCGCTGATTCCTCCACACTTCTCGCGTTTCTGTTCGCTGGCGCTACGTCGCTGAATTGCTGACGTTCACGCGGGTGCTGTAGAGCGAGTTGCCGTCGCCGAGATCGGTGACGGTGCCGGGGACGAGCGCGTTGATGCCGAGGCGCTCGGGCGTGTCGGAGGCTCTCGGCAAGCCGTCGACGCGGACGAGGCCGGTGGGAAGGCGCGCGTCGAGGCCGACGGGGAGGGAGAGCGAGCCTTGTTCGTTGGAGAGCACGGCGAGCTCGCCCTCGGAAAGGCCGAGCGTGGAGGCGTCGGTGGGATGGAGCCAGACGCGCGCGAGGCCGCGGCGCTTGAGGTGGCGCGGGCTGTGCGAGAAGGTGGAGTTGTGCGTGTGGATGCTCGGCGCGCAAACGAGCCAGAAGCGGCCGCGGCCGCCAGCTCCGTCGTCGGGGACCCAAGTGGCGAGCGCGGGCTGGCCGG
>JABWBL010000590.1 GCA_013360535.1 Planctomycetaceae bacterium | reverse complement strand
TCCGCCTCGAACGCGGCCCGCAGCGCCGGCGCAAAGGCTTCCGGCGTGAGGCGCGGCGCGACGCGCTCTGCCGTCGCGATGTCGCCTTCGAGCGGCGTCGTTCCGAGCTTGATCGAGCCGTGGTGCAGCACACGCTCGCGCGTGCGGCGCTGCGCCGAGCCGACGCCCTTGCGCTCGTCCCACACGAGGTCGAGCGGCGAGGACTTGTGGAAGCACATGCCCGTTCCCTCGCGTTCGCTCGCGAGCGTGCTCTCGCCGCGCAGCCTCGCCTCGATGCCGAGCGTGAGCAGCGCGCGCGCGACGCCGGCGTGCACCCGCGCGTACGAATCGGGCAGCGACACTCGATAGAGCGGATGGTCGAGCGGCGCCGCGATCGAGAACGTCAGCTCGCGGTCGTGGTGGATCGCGCCGCCGCCGGTGAAGCGGCGCACGACGGCGCGGGCATCCTGGGCGGCCGGAACCTCGGCGAACTTCTGGAAGTACCCGAGCGACAGCGCCGCCGGCTTCCACGAGTAGAAGCGCACCGTGACCGGGGCGTCGACCGACTCCAGCAGCGCCTCGTCGAGGGCGAGGTTGAAGCTGGGCTGCGCGCCCCAGGTCGTGATCAGGCGCCAGGTCTCCATCGCGCGGAAGCCCGGCGCCGGGAGAGCGGAAGCCTAGTGGGCGAGCGTCGCGAGGTACTTCTCGTACTCCGCGGCGTCCATCAGGCCGTCGAGGCTCTTGCGCTCGGGCTTGAGGCGCAGGATCCAGCCCTGACCCCAAGGATCGCGCGAGACGATCTCGAGGTGGTCCTCGATCGCCGAGTTGATCTCGAGCACCTCGCCGGCGATCGGCGCGTACAGGTCGCTGACGGCCTTGACCGACTCGATCTCGCCGAAGGACTCGCCCGACGCGAGCACGCGGCCCGCTTCCGGCAGGTCGCAGTGCACGAGGTCGGACTCGTTGCCGTTGGAGAGGGCCTGCACGGCGAAGTCGGTGATGCCGACGAGCGCGGTCTCGCCGTCGAGCTTGACCCATTCGTGCGACTTGGAGTACTTGCGATCGGTGGGGCGCATGGGGCGGTGGTGTGGGGTGGGACGGTTGGAAATTCGCTGGAATTGGGCTCGAAAGCTCGCGCGCGCGCCTACTTGCGCGTGCGCGAGAAGAACGGGAGCTCACGCACGGTGGCGGGCTGGCGCTTGCCGCGGAAGTCGACGTCGATCGACGTGCCGGGGGCGGCGAGCTCGAGCGGCACGTAGGCGCTGGCGATGTTGGTCGAGAGCGTCGGCGAGGGCGCGCCCGAGCAGACGTAGCCGATGTCGCGCTCGCCCTTGAAGAGCCGCGCGCCCTGGCGCGGGATGCGCGGGCCGTCGCTCGTGATGCCGACGAGCTTCTTGGTCGGGCTCGCCTTGACGCGCGCGAGCGCGGCGCGGCCGATCCAGTCGCCCTTCTCGTCCTTGAACGAGACGCCGAAGTCGAGGCCGGCCTCGATCGGGTTGTGCGTCGCGTCGATCTCGTGGCCGTAGAGCGGCATGCCGGCCTCCAGGCGCAGCACGTCGCGCGCGCCGAGGCCGATCGGCTTCACGCCCGCGCCCGCACCGGCCTCGAGGATCGCGTTCCACACGCGCTCGGTCTCCGAGTTCGGCAAGTACAGCTCGTACCCGAGCTCGCCGGTGTAGCCCGTGCGGCTGATGCGCGTGTTCGCGATCCCGCACACTGTGCCGAAGCCGAACTTGTAGTAGCCGATGCTCGCCAGATCGCAGTCGGTGACGAGCTTCTGCAGCACCTCGGTCGAGCTCTGCCCCTGCAGGGCGAGCATGCCGGTGCGGTCGGTCTCGTCGTCGATCTCCACCGCGAAGCCCTTGGCGTGCTCGCGAATCCAGTCGAGGTCGACGCTCGTGTTCGAGGCGTTGACGACGAGGTAGACGTTCTCCGGCTCGCGGTAGACGAGCAGGTCGTCGATCGGGTTGCCGTCCGCGCGGCAGAAGAGCGAGTAGCGGATCGCGCCGACGGGGATCTTGGCGACCCAGTTCGTGCAGATCGTGTCGAGGAAGCGCACGGCGTCCTTGCCGCGCACGTGCACGCGCCCCATGTGGCCGAGGTCGAAGAGACCGGCGGTCGTGCGCACGCAGCGCACCTCGTCGAGGATCGGCCCGTACTGCACCGGCATGTGCCAGCCGCCGAACTCGATCAGCTTGCCGCCGAGGCGGGCGTGGACGGCGTTCAGGGCGGTCTGCTTCATCGCGGGGGGCGCCCGGTGGGGCGCGGGGCCGGGGTACGGGAGAGGAGCGGGGCCGTGGCGCGCAGCGCTCCGGAAGGACTTTCCCGGGCGCTCCGGCTGGCTTGGGGGCCAAGACTCTAATGATTGGCCGCCGGGCTTCCAAGGGCGCCGCCCGCGGAGCGCGCCTCGCGAGCGTGGGGGTGTCGCGGGTAGTAAGCGAGGTAGGCGAGGAGCGAGGTGGCCTTCTGGCGCGGCAGCGGGTTCTTGGCA
>JABWBL010000038.1 GCA_013360535.1 Planctomycetaceae bacterium | reverse complement strand
GGAGCGGCCACGAACGCTCCGTCCACGACGCCCGGCGCGATCGAATTCACGCTCGACGGTCGCACGGTCACGGTGCCTGCGGGCACGACGCTCCTGCAAGCGGCGCGCGAGCAGGGCCTCGACGTGCCGACGCTGTGTTTCCTCGAGACGCTCTCGCCCGCGAACGCGTGCCGCTTGTGCGTGGTCGAGGTCGAGGGCGCGCGCGTGCTCGCGCCGAGCTGCTCGCGCGCCGTCGAACCCGGCATGAAGGTGCATACGCAGTCGCCGCGCGTGCGGCATTCGCGGAAGTTCGTGCTCGAGATGCTCGCGTCTTCGGTCGACCTGTCGACTGCACCGGAGTTGCAGCGGCGCCTCGTCGAGTACGGAGCGCAACCGGGTCGTTATGGCACGCCCCAAGGTCCGCACGAGCGCGACGGCGCGCTCGCCGGCCACCACGAGCCTGCGCTCGTCGATGTCGCCGCGAGCGTGGCGCAGCCGGTGAAGCTCGACAACGACCTGTACGTGCGCGACTACGGCAAGTGCGTGCTCTGCTACAAGTGCGTCGAGGCCTGCGGCGAGGACCACCAGAACAGCTTCGCGATCGGTGTCGCGGGCCGCGGCTTCGACGCGCGCATCTCGACCGAGTTCGACGTGCCGCTGCCCGAATCCGCCTGCGTTTACTGCGGCAACTGCATCGCGGTTTGCCCGACGGGCGCGCTGATGGCGAAGGACGAGTTCGACCTGCGCGCCGCGGGGCGCCATGACGAGCGTCAGGAAACGACGGCCGATACCATCTGCCCTTACTGCGGCGTCGGCTGCACGCTGCGCCTGCACGTCCAGCACGGCAAGATCATCAAGGCCACGTCGCCTCTCGACAACCGCATCACGCTCGGCAACCTGTGCATCAAGGGACGCTTCGGCTGGCGCTTCGTGCAGCCCCGATGAACGCTCCAAGGTCCTCGACTACGCACCAAGCTCCCGCGCCATCCTCCAGCGCCGCATTCCCAACGCGGCCGGCCTTCGCCTTGCTGAAGGCGACTCCAACCCAGCCCGAAAACTCTATGCAAGCCGTCACGACCCAAGCTGCCGTCCCGTCCGACATCGAGATCGCCCAGAAGGCCAAGCCGCGTCCGATCGTCGACGTGGCGCGCGACATCGGGCTCGGCGCCGACGACATCGACCTGTACGGCAAGTACAAGGCGAAGCTGCCGCTCGAGCTGTCGGCGCGACCCGCGCGCGGGCGGCTCGTGCTCGTCACCGCGATCAACCCGACGCCGGCCGGTGAAGGCAAGAGCACGGTGAGCGTCGGCCTGACGCAGGCCTTCCGGCGGCTGGGTGTCAACGCGCTCCTGTGCATGCGCGAGCCGAGCCTCGGGCCGGTGTTCGGCGTCAAGGGCGGCGCCGCGGGCGGTGGTTACTCGCAGGTGCTTCCGATGGAAGACATCAACTTGCACTTCACCGGCGATTTCCACGCGATTTCGAGCGCGCACGCGCTGCTCTCGGCGGTGATGGACAACCACCTGCAGCAGGGCAACGAGCTCGGCCTCGACCCGCGCCGCATCACGTGGCCGCGCACGATCGACATGAACGATCGCGCGCTGCGCAATGCGGTGATCGGCCTGGGTGGTGCGGCCGACGGCGTCGTGCGCGAGGAGCACTGGGTGATCGTGCCGGCGAGCGAGATCATGGCGATCCTCTCGCTGTCGTCGAGCCGCGACGACCTCGAGGCGCGGCTCGCGCGCATCGTCGTCGGATCGACCGCCGGCAAGGACCGCAAGCCCGTTCGCGCCGGTGACCTCAAGGTCGCGGGCGCGATGGCGCTGCTGCTCAAGGAAGCGCTGCGGCCCAACCTCGTGCAGACGCTCGAGGGCGGTCCGGCGCTCGTGCACTGCGGGCCCTTCGGCAACATCGCGCACGGCTGCAACTCGCTCGTGGCCACACGCGCGGGCCTCGCGCTCGCGGACATCGTCGTGACGGAAGCTGGCTTCGGCTCCGACCTCGGCGCCGAGAAGTTCTTCGACATCAAGTGCCGCACCGGCGGCCTGAAGCCGGAGGCCGCGGTGATCGTGGCGACGATCCGTTCGCTCAAGATGCAGGGCGGCGCCGACAAGAAGTCGCTCGGCGTCGAGAACCTCGCGGCGCTGCAGGCCGGTCTCGAGCACGTCGACCACCACGTGCGCAACGTGCGCCAGTTCGGCGTGCCGGTCGTGCTCGCGATCAACCGCTTCACGGCCGACACCGAGGCCGAGATCCGGATGCTGCGCGACTACGCCGAGAAGCAGGGCGTGCGCGTCGTGCTGTGCGAGGTGTGGGCGAAGGGCGGCGCCGGTGGTGAGGACCTCGCGCGCGAAGTGCTGGCCGTGCTCGAGCAGAAGAACGCCAACTTCCAGCCGCTCTACTCCACCGACCTGCCGATCCGCACCAAGATCGAGACGGTCGTGAAGAAGGTCTACGGCGGCGAGGGCGTCGATTTCGCTCCGGCCGCCGAGCGTGCGATCGATTACCTCGAGTCGATCGGCCTCGGAAAGACGCCGGTGTGCATCGCGAAGACGCAGTACTCGCTCACCGACGACCCGACCAAGCTCGGCCGCCCGCGCAACTTCCGCATCACGATCAACGAGGTCACGCCGTCGGCCGGCGCGGGCTTCGTGGTCGCCAAGGCCGGCGACATCATGACCATGCCGGGCTTGCCGAAGGTCCCGAGCGCCGAAGCGATCCGCATGCAGCCCGACGGCTCGATCGTCGGATTGTTCTGAGAGCGCTCCCGCGGCTGTAGGTGGGACGGGTCGGGGCCGCCAGGGGCTTCGCGTGGGTCCTTTCCGGCCCCGCGAACCCCGCATGAAGCACCTTCGCAGCTCGATCGCGTTTGCTCTCGCAACCCTGTTCAGCACGGCTGCGGACGCGCTCGCACGCCCGCAGACCACGACGCCGCTCGTGCTGGGGCCGAACGGCGCGGCGCTCAACAACGGCAACTCCACGAGCTACTCCCCGACCCTCTCCGCCGACGGACGGCTCGTCGTGTTCAGCTCGAGCTCGGACCATGTCGTTCCCGGGATCACGAATCCGGCCGGGGCGCCGCAGATCTACCTGCTGGACGCGCAATCTGCCGTGACGCAGCTGGTGAGCGCGACCTCGACCGGCGCGCCGTGCAACGGGTGGTGCGAGGATGCGGCCATCTCCGATGATGGCTCCACGATCGCGTTCGTTTCTGATGCGACCGATCTCCCCTCCCTTCCGAACGCGGGTGGGCGCCAGGTCCTTGTCTACGACGTCGCGACCGGCCTGCTCTCACGGGCAAGCATCGCGCTGAACGGCGCGCTCCCCAACGGCGATTCGTTCGATCCAGTGCTGTCGGGCAACGGGCGTTTCGTCGCGTTCACCAGCCGCGCAAGCAACCTCGTTGTCGGGGACACCAACGGACTTCACGATGTGTTCCTGCGCGACAGGGTGCTCGGCACGACCGAGTGGATCAGCGCGCCGCGACTGGGCGGCGTCGCTGGCGACAGCGTCCTGGCCTCGATCTCTCGCGATGGAGCCCTCGTGGCCTTCCAGTCCGACGCGTCGAACCTGGTTCCAAACGATCTGCCCCTCACCGACGACATTTTTCTGCTGGACCGCGCGCACGGCACGTTCCGCGCAGTGAACAGGACACCCGGGGGCGCGCTTTCGAACGGTGCCTCGAGACTTCCGCGCCTTTCGCAGGACGGGCAGTGGCTCGTGTTCCAGTCCGACTCGACGGACCTCGTGCCCGGAGACAACAACGGCGCCGTCGATGTCTTTGCACACTCCCTGATTGGCCAGGTCACGTTCCGCATCTCCCAGAACTTTCAGGGCGCAGCTCCCGCGGGAGTGAGCGACCTCGGTTTCCCATCGTCCGACGGACGCTTCATCGTGTACCGCAGCACCGCAAGCGACATCGTCTCGGGCGACACGAACGCGCTGGCCGACGTGTTCCTCCACGACGTGCTGTCAGGTCGGACGGAGCTCGTGAGCGTCTCCACGGCGGGCGCGCAGGGCAACTTCTCCAGCGACTTCCCGCAGGTGGATTCGACCGGCCGCAAGGTGATCTTCCAGAGCAGGTCGTCCACGCTCGCCGGTCCGGTCGCTCCCAACACCACGAACATCCTCGTCCGCGATCGCGGCTGCGTCGTCACGGGCTATTGCTCCGCAACGTCGAGCGGTGCCGGCTGCAACGCCGCCATCCTGGGGAGCGGCACTCCGAGCACCACGCCCGGCAGCTCGTTTCACATCACGGCGTCGGGCCTTCCGCGCGAGCGGAGCGCCGCTCTCGTGTGGAGCCTCGCTCCGACGGGCGTGCCGTTCGCCGGCGGACTCCTGTGCGTGCAACCGCCGCTCCGACGAACGATGCCCTCGTTCACCGCAGGATCGGGCGGCCCGGCGTGCGGCGGCACGTTCGCGTTCGACTTCTCCGCGACCTACATCGCCGCCCAAGGCCTTTGGGCCGGCCAGGCTGTCTTCTGCCAGATCCTGTGCCGCGACGCAGGTGGATCCAGTCTCGCGTTCAGCGGCGCCCTCAACTTCGTGATCTGCCCGTGACCGGGCCTGTCACGCCGTTTGCCCACGCCGAAGCGTGGACATGAGCCTGCGCGCGAACGCCGCAGAGTCCGGCTCGAGGCACGGGGAAGCGAGGCGCGCGGTTAGGATCCGGGGCCCACTTCCAGACGCTCGAGAGCCCCTGAATGAACGCCCCCACTTTCGCCCTGCTCCTGCTCGCCACTCCGTTTTTCGTCGAAGAGCCGAAGTTCGAGGTGAGCGCGCCGCCGCTGCCGTTTCGCGACGTGCCGATCGAGGTCAGCTCAGGTACGTGGCTCGATCTCGATGTGTCGAAGGACGGCACGGAAGTGGCGTTCTCGCTGCTCGGTGACATCTATGTCGTGCCGATCGGCGGTGGCGAGGCGCGCGCGCTCACTTCGGGCATCGCGTGGGACATGCAGCCGACGTACTCGCCGGACGGGCGCCAGCTCGCGTTCACCAGCGACCGCGATGGCGGCGACAACCTGTACGTCATGGACCGCGACGGCCAGAACGTGCGCGCGATCACCAAGGAGACGTTTCGGCTCGTCAACGAGCCGGCGTGGGAGCCGAGCGGGTCGTGGCTCGTCGGGCGCAAGCACTTCACGGCGCGGCGTTCGCTCGGGGCTGGCGAGATGTGGCTCTATCACGTGTCGGGCAGCGACGGCCTGCAGATGACGACGAAAGCGAGCGAGCAGAAGGACACCGGCGAGCCCGTGTTCTCTCCCGACGGTCGCCACTTGTACTTCAGCTTCGACGCCACTCCGGGCGCGACCTTCGAATACAGCAAGGACAGCAACGCGGGCATCTACGCGATCCAGCGCCTCGACCGCACGACCGGCGAGACGACGACGCTCGTGTCAGGCCCTGGTGGCGCGTGCCGTCCGACGCCGTCGCCCGACGGCAAGTCGCTCGCCTACGTGCGCCGCGAGCGCTTCGAGACCGAGCTGTGGCTGTTCGACCTCGAGAGCGGCTCGAAGCGGCGCGTGTGCGGCGCGCTCGAGCGCGACATGCAGGAAACATGGGCGATCCACGGCGTCTACCCGCGCATGGCGTTCACGCCGGACTCGCGGTCGATCGTGTACTACGCCCGCGGTGGCATCCAGCGGGTCTCGCTCGCAACCGGCGAGAGTGCGCCGATTCCGTTCACGGTGAAGGACACGCGCAAGGTGAGCAGCGCCGTGCGCAGCCAGCACGCCGTCGCGCCCGACATGTTCAAGGTCCGCGCGCTGCAGTCGGTCACGGTCGCTCCCGATGGCAAGCGCGTCGCCTTTCAGGCGCTCGGCCGCATCTTCGTGCGCGAGCTGCCCGACGGTCCGGTGCGCCGCCTGACGGAGCAGCAAGGTCACTTCGAGTTCTTCCCGAGCTTCTCGCGCGACTCGAGCTCGATCGTGTACGCGACCTGGCACGACGACGAGCTGGGCTCGATCCGCATCGCGCCGGCGAGTGGCGGCGATGGGCGCACGATCACGAGTCGTCCGGGCACCTACGTCGAGCCCGCGTTCTCGCCCAGTGGCGAGCACGTCGTCTATCGCAAGACCGTCGGCGGAGGCATCACGTCGCCGCTCCACGGCTTCGAACCCGGCATCTACATCGTGCCCGCCGCCGGGGGCGAGCCGCGTCGCATCGCGAAGTCCGGCACGAACCCGAGCTTCGGCGCGGACCCCGAGCGCGTCTTCTTGCGCGTCGGGCGCGGCTCGAGCGACGCGGACCGCCTTGCGCTGATCTCGCTCGATCTCAACGGCGGCGACGAGCGCACGCACGCCTCCTCCGAGAACGCCGTCGAGTTCACGGTCTCTCCCGACGGCAAGTGGCTCGGTTTCGTCGAGCGCTACCAGGCCTTCGTCGCACCGTTCCCGCCGCTCGGCCGCGAACTCAAGCTCTCCGGCACCGACAAGTCGCTGCCGGTCGCGCGCGTGAGCAAGAACGCTGGCGAATTTTTGCACTTTTCCGGCGACTCGACGGCGCTGCACTGGGCGCTTGGCCCGGAGCTCTTCACGCGTCGTCTCACCGATGCGTTCGCGTTCCTCGCGGGCCAAGGCGCGACCCCGCCGGAGCCCGAGGAGCGCGGACTCGACATTTCCTTCGAGCATCTCACCGCGCGGCCGAACCACACGGTCGTGATCGAGAACGCCCGCATCGTGACGATGAAGGGTGACGAGGTGATCGAGAACGGACTCGTGCTCCTCGAAGGCAACCGGATCCGCGAGGTGCGGGCGATGAAGTCGAGCGAGACCTTCGCGCCGGGCACGGTCCGCATCGATGGCAAGGGCAAGACGGTGATCCCCGGATTGATCGACGTTCACGCGCACGGTGCGCAGTCCGAGAACGGCCTCACGCCCAAGCGCAACTGGGTCAACTACGCGAACCTCGCCTTCGGCGTGACGACGATCCACGACCCGAGCCACGACACGCACGCGATCTTCGCCAACGCCGAGCTGCAGCGAGCTGGTCTCGTCGTCAGCCCGCGCACGTTCTCGACGGGCACGATCCTCTACGGCGCCTACGGGACCTACAAGGCCGAGATCGAGACGCTCGACGACGCGCGGCGGCACCTCAAGCGGCTTGCGGCGATCGGCGCGATCTCGGTGAAGAGCTACAACCAACCGCGCCGCGACCAGCGCCAGAAGGTGCTCGTCGCCGCGCGCGAACTCGGGATGATGGTCGTTCCGGAGGGTGGCTCGACGCTCCAGCACAACCTGACGATGGTGATCGACGGGCATACGGGCATCGAGCATTCGCTGCCGGTGGAGCGCGTGTACGACGACGTCGTGCAGATGTGGAAGGGCTCGGGCGTCGGCTACACGCCGACCTTGATCGTCGGCTACGGCGGCATCTGGGGCGAGAACTACTGGTACGACACGACGAACGTGTGGGAGAACGAGCGCCTGCTCGCGTTCGTGCCGCGCGACGTCGTCGATCCGCGTTCGCGCCGTCGCACGCGCGCGCCGCTGGAGGAGTACAACCACTTGCGCTCGGCCGGCATCACCAAGGCACTCGTCGACGCGGGCGAGCGTGTCCAGCTCGGTGCCCACGGCCAGATCGCGGGCCTCGGCGCGCACTGGGAGCTCTGGATGCTCGAGCAAGGCGGCCTCACTCCGCACCAGGCGCTGCGCGCCGCGACCCTCGACGGCGCCCGCTACCTCGGCCTCGACGCCGACCTCGGATCGCTCGAGCCCGGCAAGCTCGCCGACCTCCTGATCCTCGACGCCGACCCGCTCGCGAACCTGCGGAACAGCGAGCGCATCTCGCTCGTGATCCACAACGGCGAGATCTACGACGCCGCGACGATGCAGGCCCGCGGCGGCGTTCGCCCCACGTTCTTCCACCACCGCGACGGCGCCCGCGCCAACGCCGGCCACTCCGACTGCGGCTGCGCCACCGGCACGACGCACGCGCACTGAGGTTCCGGCGCGCCTTCTGGCGAGCTTGGTCCGAAACCGAAGGCCCGCCCAAGTCGCGATCGCTTCGGGCGCGGTCGGCGTGCGTGACCGCTGCAGCGTGGCCAGCTAGCGCGGCGGGCCTTCGAGCCTGGCGCGGTAGTGGCGCATCGCGAGCGTGATGGCGAGGCCACCAACGGCGCCGGGCGCGATCCACACGACGAGCGGTGGGATCACGCTCTGGAACGACGCGGGCGTGTTGTCGTAGTTGACGACGAAGAAGGCGGTGAGCGCCGCGATGCAGGCGGCGAGCATCCCGAACAGGTGCTCGTACCACCACCAGAAGCGGCTGTGCGGCGCGCGCCAGAGAGCGCGCACGAAACGCAGCCCGAAGACGACGTTGAGCGTGCCGAAGATCGCGAAGAGCACCGCAGCGCCTTGCAAGGCGTAAGCGAGCGCCAACATTCCGGAGTTGAGCAGCGCGAGCGCCGAGATCCAGTCGGCGACCGACCGGCTGCGTTCCGATCGATGTTTCTGCCCCAGAACGGAGACGCCCCACCATGTCGCCGCAGCGGACTGGATGGCCACGAGCGAGAGGAACAGCGGCGCCTGCGGCTTGTCCGGTTCCGCGACGATCCGCAGCAGGCTGACGAACACGGCGCTGATCGAGACCCACGCCATCGAAAGGACGAACACGCTCCCGGCCTTGCGGTGCGCGGCCCCGCCTTTCCTGCTGAAGATCGGAATCCACATCGAGAACAGCGCGACGGCGCCACCGAGGGCGTGGAGCGCATTCAGCGTTTCGCGCAGGGTCGTCATCGGCTCAGGATGGTACGCAGCGCGTCGTCCGCGACACGAGCAGGATCGCACGCGCACGGAAGCCTCCCGAGGCGAGCGGCCGTCGCGCGGGTCCACTCGAGTGCCGCAGCATGCGCCCAGGCGCTTTTCGAGCGTGAAACGCTCCGCCATTTGGACGCGACTCAGATCTCGCCGCCGCAACCGATCGGATTCGCTCAACTCACCGTGCGCCAGCCGCACATCAAATCTCTCGTGGCAGCATCGAGCTCCGAAATCCACTCACACGGCTCTTCATTTCGCAGTTGCGGCTTCGGTGCGCTGCCCCAACTCCGCTCGTGCAGCCTGTGTCCGTGCAACCCGCTCGACACGCATGATGCTGTCCCCCCTCTTGTCGCAAGGAACCCCAATGAGATTCCGCACATCGCTCTCGCAGCTCCTCCTCCTCGCTCCGCTGGCGGCCCCCAACGTCGCGTTCGCCGGCGACTGGTACGTCGACGCCGTCCACGGCAACGACGCGAACTCGGGCACGAGCCCGCAGGCCGCGTGGCGCACGATCTCGCACGCGGTGACGCAACTTCCCGCAGGCAGCGAGCGCATCCTCGTCGCCGCCGGCACCTACAACGCCGCGCTCGGCGAGGTCTTCCCGATCGAACCCAAGCCGGGCCATCAGATCATCGGCAACTCCGGCGAGGTCCGTCCGATCATCAGCGCCGAGAGCGTGGTCAACTCGCGCCTGTTCCGCTACGAGTCGCCCGTCAATGCACCGCGTTTCTTCGGCCCGGACACGCGCCTCGAGAACCTGGTGCTGCGCCGCGCGGATTGGGGCATCGAGCTCCTCGCGCTGTCCGGCGACGTCAGCCCGACCTTCGTCGATCTCGAGCTCTCGCGCATGACCTGGTACGGCGTTCAGGTGCTCGCGGACGACGGCACGAGCAGCCCGACGATCGAACGCACCCGCATCGGCAACACGGTGCCGACGGGCAGCTCGCTCTGCGTCGACTGCTCGGGCTTGTCGTCGCCCGGCATCCTGCTGCGCATGCGGGACTGCCAGCTCTCGGACAACGGCGGTTACGGGTTGCGCGTGCGAGGCACCGTCGATGCGCGGCTGGAGAGCTGCCAGATCGACTCGCAGGTGTTCACCGGCATCGTCGCCGTGGCGGGCCAGAGCGACTCGCTGCGGCTGGAGTGCGTCGACACGGTCGTCACCAGCAACATGACCCCGTTCGAGCTCCTGTGCGATCGTGGCCTGCTCTCCGCGACGTTCACGCGCTGCTCGATCGGCGCGAGCCCGAACGGCATGGGCGCCTACACGACCCATCCGTCCAGCTCGCTGTTCGTGGCCTTCGACTCGAGCCTCGTGCTCACGCCGGGGCCGCTGCTCACGCCCTTCAGCAACATCCAACCGTCCGTATTCCGGTCGTTCCTCTCCGACGCGAGCTTCGCCGGGATCAACGGCTGCATCACGGGCGATCCGCGCGTGCGTGACGAGCTCGGCGGCGACCTGCGCCTGCGGTATGGAAGCCCGTGCATCGACGCGGCACTGGCGAACGCGCCCGCCGGCGTGCGCGACGCCGAAGGCAACTTGCGCGACGTCGACGGTGACCTCGACCGCGTCGGTCGCACGGACATCGGCGCCCTCGAGTTCCGGCCGCTCGAGCTCGTGTGCACGGGCGTCCCCGGTTCCACGCTGCAGCTGCGCAGCTGGGGCGAGCCGGGCGCGATGACGACGATCTACTGGACGCGCAAGCCGATCGGCGCGCCGACCTCGACGCCGTTCGGCACGTTCCTGCTCGATCCGAACCTCGCGCGCGTGTTCGCCGTGAAGGACACCGGCTACGACGCGCCCTCGTTGCTCCAGCGCATCGTTCCCGGTGACCCGGCGCTCGCCGGCCGGACCTTCTCGTTCCAGGCGCTCGTCGATTCTTCCGCCTCGCCGATCCAGAAGGCCTTCACCAACGCCGTCGAGGTCACGGTCCTTCCCTGACCACTTCCGCTGGCGCGCACACTGCCGGCCGCTCCCTGGGGCGGCCGGCAGCGTTTTCGGCGGGGAGCTGCCCCTCATAAGGCCTACGGGCGACGCGCGAGGAATTGCGAGTTCCTGAAGCGGCGGTGCGTCGGGTCGCAGGGGGCCCACCGCTGTCGCGGGCCGGCGCGGCCTTCGCCTTTTCTCGGCAAGGCTGGCACGAAACGCGCAAGGGGCGCCGCGATGAACAAGGGTTCCAGCGTGGTCGGAGCCGCGGCCGGGGTGGCGCCGTTGACTCCGGACGTGAGTCAGGCGCGGCGCGTCCTGCCGTGGATGCCGTTCGTGTTCGTGGGCGTGCTCGCGCTCCTCATGGCCCTGCCGCTGGTTCGCCGCGACGAGGGGCTCACGCTCGCCTTTGCAGTCGCCATCGCCGTCGTTGGCTCGTGGACCGCAGCGCTGTGGACACGTTCGCGCCTGCGCAACGCCCCGCTGCGCGTCGAGTTCGCGCCGCCGCAACGCGTGCACTACGTGCAAGCCTCGGTGCAGTTCAGCATCTACGCCTACTGGGGCTGGTACTGGCGCAACGTGTACGAGGCCGTGCCGCTGCTGCTCGCCCAGCTCGCGTTCCTGTACGCGATCGACGGGTTGCTCGCGTGGACTCGCGGTCGCGACTGGAAGCTCGGATTCGGACCGATCCCGATCGTGCTGAGCACGAACCTGTTCCTGTGGTTCCGCAACGACTGGTTCGTGCTGCAGTTCGTGATGCTCGCCGTGGCCGCCTTCGGCAAGGAGTTCCTGCGCTGGCAACGCGACGGGCGCAGCACGCACATCTTCAACCCGTCCGCGTTCGGCCTGTCGGTCGCCGCCATCTTCCTGATCGCCTTTGACGCGACGAACCTGACTTGGGGTATCGAGGTCGCGACGACGATCGGGCGGCCGCCGCACATCTTCCTCGAGGTCTTCCTGCTCGGTCTCGTCGTGCAGGCATTCTTCTCCGTGACGTTGATGACTGTCTCGGCGGTGGCGTCGTTGTGCCTGTTCGCGTGGATCTACCAGAGCGTCACCGGCGTCTACTTCTTCGTCGACACCAACATCCCGATCGCGATCTTCCTCGGGATGCACCTGCTCGTCACCGACCCGGCGACCTCGCCGCGCACGAGCGCCGGCCGGATCCTGTTCGGAGCGAGCTACGGGCTCGCGAACGTCGCGCTGTTCTGGTGGCTCGGTCGTTTCGGCATCCCCGACTTCTACGACAAGCTGCTGCCCGTGCCGTTCCTCAACCTGTGCGTGCCGTGGCTCGACCGATCGGCGCGCGACGGCTGGATCGCTAGCATCGTGAAGCGCGTGAAGCTCGGGCGCGTGCTGCAGCTCAACGTGGCGCACATGGGCGTGTGGGCGGCGTTGTTCGCGCTGATGCTGAGTACCGGCTGGGTCGACGCGCCGCACCCGGGAGGTTCGATCCCGTTCTGGAAGCAGGCCTTCGACGAAGGCAAGCCGTTCGCTGGGCAGAACCTCGTCAAGCTCGTCGGCAACCGCGCGGACTCTGGCGACGCGGGAGCCTGCAATCAGCTCGGCTCGATGTTCCTCGACGGCAAGATGACCGAGCGCAACGTCGAAGCCGCGGGCCATTGGTTCGCGCGCGCCGCCGAGCTCGGCAACCGCCGCGGCCACGAGAATGTCGTCGAGCACTTCTTCACCAACGGACAGGCGGCGTCGGAGGCCGCGTTGCTCGGCGCGCTCGACCAGCTCGAGCGGGAGCCCGAGGGGGTGGTCGGCGACGCCGTCGCCGAGGAGGCCATGGACGAGCTGCGCGAGATCAACCGCGGCAAGCGCAAGAAGATCGGCCGCGCCTTCAAGGAGATGGCTTCCTGACCCGTTCCCCGGCGCGGCTCCCCGGAGCGGCTCCCCGGAACGGCCCCCGGCGGCGGGTGGGCGGGGGGTTCCCTCCGGCGGGGGGTTCCCTATGGTTGGGCCCCCCTTGACTCGCGGATCGATTCCGAGCCCGCGAACCCAGAAAGGACCCCCATGAGCGACATCCGATTCGACGGCAAGGTGGCCCTGATCACGGGCGCCGGCGGCGGTCTCGGCAAGACCTACGCCCTCCAGCTCGCCGCGCGCGGCGCGAAGATCGTCGCGAACGACCTCGGCGGGAAGGCCGACGGGACGGGTGGCAGCTCGAGCATGGCCGACCAGACCGTGAAGGAGATCACCGAGGCCGGCGGCCAGGCCGTCGCCAACTACGACTCGGTGGCCACGCCCGAGGGCGGCAGGGCGATGGTCCAGGCGGCCGTCGACAACTTCGGCCGCATCGACATCGTGATCAACAACGCCGGCATCCTGCGCGACAAGACCTTCATCAAGCTCGAGCCCCAGGACCTCGAGGCCGTCGTCGACGTGCACCTGAAGGGCGCCTTCTTCGTGACCCAGCCGGCCTTCGCGAAGATGAAGGAGCAGGGCTACGGGCGGATCGTCTTCACCGCCTCCAACGCCGGCCTCCTCGGCAACTTCGGCCAGACCAACTACGGGGCGGCGAAGATGGGGCTGGTGGGGCTTTGCAACGTGCTCTCGCTCGAGGGCGCGAAGTACAACATCAAGTGCAACGTGCTGGCGCCGATCGCCAACACCCGCCTCACCAAGGACCTCCTCGGCCCGCTCGCCGAGGCGCTCGATCCCGAGCAGGTGACTCCGCTCGTCACCTACCTGGTCTCGGAGCAGTGCCAGGAGACGCACTCGATCTGGTCGGTGGGCGGCGGGCGCTACGCGCGCATGTTCGTGGGGCTCACCCAGGGCTGGTTCGCGGGCAAGGGCGTCAAGCCGACCCCCGAGCAGGTGCGCGACCACGATCAGCGGCTTGACCAGCAGCGTCACCGTCCACATGCCGAGCGCG
>JABWBL010000589.1 GCA_013360535.1 Planctomycetaceae bacterium | reverse complement strand
CCGAGCTCGCCGGCCTCGACCCGCTGGTGAGCGACCCGCGCATCGACTTCGCCACGCGCGCGCGCGCCACGACGCGCGACGGCCAGATCTCCCCGCTCGATCCGCCCGAGCCCGGTGGCCGGTTCCGTCCGTGGTTCGAACACTGGTTCGACTCGCGCGTCGGCGACCCGCGCACCGTCGTGTACGGCCACTGGGCGCGGCTCAACCTCGTCCTGCGGCCCAAGCTGCGCGGCCTCGACACGGGCTGTGTCTGGGGCGGCTTCCTCTCGGCTTGGATCGCCGAGGAGGATCGAATCGTGCAAGTCGCCGCGCGCAGGGCGTGGGCGAGCTTCGACGACTAGGCGCAGATCCAGTCGCGGAAGGCGCGGCGGTAGAGCTTGCCTTCGAGCAGGGTCTCGGGGTCGCACTCGCGCTTGAGCCGCGCGAAGGCCGCGAGGCGATCGTGCGGCAGGAAACGAGCGGTGTCTTCCGCGGCGACGACGAGGTCCTTGGCGAAGTAGAAGCGGCCTCCGGCGGAGATCACGAGTTCCGTGAGCTCGTCGCACAGCTTCCACAGCTCCGCGCGCCGCGCAGGATCGACCTTGAAGTCGAGCGCGAAGCTCCAGCCGTCGACGGCGTGCGTCAGCCAGAACGGATCGGGGCGATGGCGCTTGAACACGCCGAGGTACGGCACCTGACCGGCGCGACGGCAGCGCGCGAGGATCTCGGTGTGCACGTCGTGCGCGACCGCATGCGGCACGAACGGCTGGTACTGGATCAACCCGCGCTGGCCGCGCTCGCGACCGTAGGCCCACTTCCAGTTCGGCACGTAGTCGAGCAGGAACGAGAAGCCCGCGTGCGACTGCAGGTAGGCCGGCGAGAGGCCTTCGAGCATTCCCGCGACGTACTTTGCGGCGTTGATCGAGCGCATGCCGAGGTCGTGGTTGAAGAGCCGCAGGATGCGCCAGACCTGCGACTTGGGGAACAGCCCGAGGATGTTCGCGGGAAGCTCCTGATGTCCGATCGTCAGCGAGGCCGCGGGATCGGGATCCTCGCCGGGCGCGAGGTTGCGCGCGTCGTGGATCAGGCCGCGCCCGCTCGCGTCGCTCCCGGGGAAACAGTCGACCCAGCCGACGAGGTAGTCGCTGGTCGCCTTGTGCGCCTCGAAGTAGTCCATCATCTCGCGCAAGTTGCGCGTGCTCTTCCCGAGCACCTGCACGTTGCCCGAGTGGACCTTCTTGGTCTTGAGCACGATGCGGCTGAAGCAGCCGAGCATCCCGAAGCTGCCGATCGCGGCGTGGAAGAGCTCCGCGTTGCGCTCGCGGCTGCACGTGCGCACCTCGCCCGTGGGGAGCACGAGGTCGAACTCGACGCAGGCGTCGCCGATCGTTCCGACGGCGAAGTTGTTCTTGCCGTGGATGTTGGCGGCGAGCGCCCCGGCCACGGTCGGGAACATCGTGCCGCTGACGACCTTGGGCCAGAAACCCAGCGGAAGGATCGTCTTCCACAGCTTCTCGATCGTGACGCCGGGCTCGAGCGTGGCGACGCCGTGCTCCGCATCGAAGGCGAGCACGCGGTTCATCGCGGAGATGTCGAGCACGAAACCGTCGTTCGTGCAGCTCGCGTCGCCGTAGCTGTTGCCGCCGCCGCGCAGCGTGAGCGTCGCGCGCGCCTCGCGCGCCAGCCGGAAGCACTCGAGGATCTCCTCGGTCGAGCGTGGGCGCAGCACACGCGCGTGCTGGCCGACGGCCATGCCCCAGCCCTCGATGTACTCGAAGGACGAAGCGGGTCCCGGACGCGGCTTGGCGAGCAGGTTCATCGCGGCGCTCAGATGTTCATGCCCTTGAACAGGAACGACGGGATGTTGCGGATCACCGCTCCCACCAGCCGCCACTTGAACGGCACGAACACCTCGTTGCCACGCCGGCGCGCGGCCTTGAGGATCGAACGCGCCGCGGCTTCGGGCGAGATCGCGCCCTTGATCGTGCGGCCTTGCTTGCGCGCGGCGACGAGCATCGCCGTCTCGACGAAACCGGGCTTGATCGTGCACACGTGCACGCCGTAGTCCGCGAGGCGGTTGCGCAGCGCCTCGAGGTAGTGGTTCATCGCGGCCTTGGTGGTGCCGTAGACCGGGTTGCCCTTGCGGCCGCGCTCTCCGGCGATCGAGCTGATGCCGACGATCGTGCCGGTGCGCTGCGTGCGGAACAGCCTGGCGACCTCGTTGGTCCACGCGATGCAGCCGCCGACGTTGACGGCGAGCATCTCGAGGTCCTTCTTCGTGTCGAACTCCGAGGGCCCGACCTCGCTCATCAGGCCGGTCGCGTAGATGAACAGGTCGAGCGTGCCGAGCTCGCGCACGAGCCGCTCGAACAGCGCCGGCACCTCGTCGTCGCGCAACACGTCGTGCACGACGGGAATCACGCGGCCGGGCGCGCCGGCGCACTTCGCCGCGAGCGCCTCGAGTTCCGCCTTGCGGCGCGCGATGGCGACGACGTCGACACCTTCG
>JABWBL010000588.1 GCA_013360535.1 Planctomycetaceae bacterium | reverse complement strand
GCTCGCGCCGACGACGATCGCACCGCGCTCCTTCGCGCGCCGCACGGGAACCGTCGGCGTCGAGTCGTGCGCGTGGTCGTGCGCGTCGGCGGCGTGGGACGAAGGGGCGTGAGCGTCGTGGGCGTGCGTGGAGGACATGGGGCAACAGTATTTCGGAAGCCCGCGCCGCTTTCCAAAGCGCGCTCTCTCAGTAGAGCGAGAAAGTTGTTCCGTCCGCGAGCTTCGCACAGGGCTGGGGCCGTCCCATGCGCAGGCCCAGACGCCGTACCTCTGCGTATTCGAGGCGTCCACTGCGCGCGGAAGGCCGCAGGGGCGCGTCGAGCTCGCCACCCAGCGGCGCAAGCAGCGCTCGCCACGCCCGCTCCCGGCGCGAACGTGCGTGGTGGATCGGATCGCGGCCGTACCACGTCGGATCCGAGGCGACGAAGCTCCACCCCATCCGCGACGCGAGCTCGCGGGCACGCCCTTCGAGTTCTTCCGCCTCGCCGAGCAGCTTCTCGCGCTCGATCGGCCGCGAAGGGAACAGCGCCATCTTCCAGAACTGGAACTCGAACTTCCCGATCGAACGCAGCGACGCGAGCGGCAGGCCTCCGACGCTGCCGCGAGCGCCGGTCGCGCCCAGCCGCTCGAGGGTGCGCTCGAGCCACGCCGCGACGACCTTCGCCTCGGTGCCGTAGGCCAGATCGTTGCCGAGGTCCGTGACCAGCGCGTGCGTGGGAGGTCGGTCGGAGAGTGCGTCCCACAGGCCACAGCGCTCGATGCCCGGCAACGCGCGAGTCAGGACGCGGCTTTCGACTCCGTAAGAGCGCCCCAGCCCGCTCGCCGCGAGCACGTCCACGGGCCTGCCATGGCGCGCGCGGAAGATGTCGACGGCGAGCGCGAGGCCGAGCGTCAGGTTGCTCGCTCCGCACAGCACGAGCCGCGGCGTTTGAGACAGCATGCGGCGACTGTTCTAATCCGCGCGCGCCCTCCGCGCACGCCCCGCGCCCATGAACCGCACGAACCTCCTCCGCGTCGCCTTCGCTCTCGCCGCGTCGTTCCTTGCCGCGTGCAACGGCGACACGCCCGGCTCCTCGCCAGTTCCAAGCCAGGATCAAGTGGCGCGCGAGAGCGCAGCCGCGCTCTTCGCCCGCGACAACCGCGCGCAGGCGCTCAGCGCGCTGCAGCCCCTGATCGAGCGCAAGGACGCCCGCGCCAGCGACCTGATCGACGCTGCCTGCATCCAGTTGCGCATGGCCGACACCAAGGCGGCCGCGAAGCTGCTCGAGCGCGCGGCGCCGCAGTCGCAGTCGGATCCGCGCTACTTCTACAACCGCGGCCGTGTTGCGAAGTACGAGCTCGACTTCGTCGGTGCCGCGCGCGACTTCCGGCGTGTGCTCGAGCTCGCTCCGACCGACCTTCCGACGCGCTTCAAGCTGATCGACTCGCTCGAGACCTCCGACCCTGCCGAGTACGAGCGCCTGCTGCGCGAAGTGACCGCACGCGGCATCGAGAACGCCGGCTCGTGGTACCTCCCCGCGATCTACAAGCTCGGGCTGCAGTGCATGCGCACCGAGCGCGAGGCCGAGGGCGAGCGCCTGCTCAACGAGCATCAGGACCTTCGCCGCCGCGGGGTGCCCTCCCCCACCGACGACGACTTCGACATGGGCAACTTCGGTCGCATCGCGTTCCCGCGGCCCGCGGGCAGCGGTCTGTCCGGCACGGGATCGATGCCGACCTTCAAGCCGCCGCAGAAGATCCTGCCGGAATTCGGCGGTGCGAGCGGCCTGCGCGCCTGTGACCTCGACAACGACGGCGATCTCGATCTCGTCGGTTGGGGCGCGAAGGGCCTGTTCGTCGGCCTGCGCGCCAAGGACGGTACGTGGAGCGCACGCCAGCTCGCCAGCGGCCCCGTCGACATCGCGCTCGCCTTCGAGCTCGACGGCGCCAAGGGCGACAACGTGCTCGACTTCGTTTGCACGAGCGGGACGCAGCTCACGCTGCTGCGCAGCTCGCGCGAGGGTGAAACGGTCAGCTGGAAGACGAGCGACAAGCGCCTGCCGCTGCTCGCGTGCCCCGCGAAGGACGCTCTCGCGCTCGACTACGACCACGAGGGCGACCTCGATCTGCTCTTCGTCGGCGCGACCGGCTGCACGCTGCTGCGCAACGACGGCCTCGCGTCGGCGGATCCCAAGGGCACGCTCACGGACACGACGGACGAAGCCCGACTGCCGCGCGGACGCGCGTTCGACTGGTGCGTCTCCGAGGACTTCGACACCGATCAGGATGTCGACGTGCTGCTCGGCAGCGCCAGCGGCCACTTCCTCGCAAGCAACCTGCGCGGCGGCGTGTTCGCCGACGAGAGCAGGAAGCTCGGCGATTTCGTGGCTTCCACGCATGCGCCGGTGGTCGCGGACCTCGACGCGGACGGCCGCCCGGACCTGTGGACCGGCGACGGCAAGTTCCTGCGGGCGCAGCTCGACGGCACGTGGCGCGACGACGGCAAGGT
>JABWBL010000587.1 GCA_013360535.1 Planctomycetaceae bacterium | reverse complement strand
GGGCCGCGCCGCCGGCGCCGGTCGCGTCGGCCAGCACCGCGCCGCGGATTCGCGCAGCGCGGCCTTCGTGCTGATGACGTGCGAGACGGACTTCGTCCCGCCGACCGACGACTTCATGGGCCTGCTCGCCAAGCTCACCAAGCTCGGCTTCGACCAGAAGGTGCCGAGCGCGGCGACGCTGCTCACGGCGACGCTCGACGGCCGTCCGGCGCTCGAGGCCGTCAAGGCGCTCTCGGGCAAGTGCGGCGAGAACTGCGAGGTTCCGCAAGCGCTCTACCTGGCGAACGCGGCCGGCTACGTCGGCGGCTACATCCACTTCGACCAGAAGATCGGCGGCTTCGCGTCGATCACGACCGACGCCCCGGTGGAGAAGGTCAACGAGTTCCTCAACAAGCTCGGCCAGCACATCGTGTTCGCCCGGCCGATCGCCGTGCGCCGCGACCAGATCCCGGCCGACGTCGTCGAGCGCGAGCGCAAGGTCTACATGGAGAGCGAAGAAGTGCTCGCCAAGCCGGCCGAACGTCGCGAGGCGATCGTGCAGGGCAAGATCAACAAGTTCTACGGCACGATCGCGCTCGAGGAGCAGCCTTGGTACCTCGACAACGCGGTCACCGTGAAGAAGATGCTCGCCGACACCCTCGGTGCCGGCGCCAGGATCGAGGCCTTCGCGCTGTTCGCGCTGGGCGCCTAGGCGAGGCCCGGCGTTGAGCTACCAGCGCATCCTGCTCAAGATCTCCGGCGAGGCCATGGCGGACCGAGCGTCCGGCCGTGGCCTCGACCCGGACTCGGTGCACGACATCGCGCGCCAGATCGCGAACGTCTCGCGCCTGGGCGTCGAGATCGCGGTCGTCGTCGGCGGCGGCAACATCCTGCGCGGAGCCAAAGTCGCCGGGATGGGCACGCTGCGGGCTAGCGCCGACTACATGGGCATGCTGGGCACCGTGATCAACGCCCTCGCGCTGTCCGACGCGCTGGAGCAGGCCGGCGTCGAGACGCGCGTGATGACCGCGATCGAGATCGCCAAGGTCGCCGAGCCCTTCGTGCGGCGGCGCGCGCTCTCGCACCTCGCCAAGGACCGGCTCGTGATCCTCGCGGCCGGCACCGGCAACCCGTTCTTCTCGACCGACACCGCGGCCGCGCTGCGCGCGCGCGAGCTCGGCTGCGACGTGATGCTCAAGGGCACCAAGGTCGACGGCGTCTACACCGCCGATCCGATGGTCGACAAGTCCGCCCAGCGCCTACCGACGCTGACGCACCAGGATTTCCTGCAGCGCCAGCTCAAGGTGCTCGACTCCACGGCCGTCAGCCTGTGCATGGAGTCGCGCCTCCCGATCGTCGTGTTCAACCTGTTCGAAGAAGGCAACATCGAGCGTGTCGTGCGCGGAGAGCCCGTCGGCACGACCATCCGGAGCGAAGCATGAGCGCACAGTCCCAGCAGAAGATCGTCCAGGACGCGACCGCCGGCATGGAGAAGGCGCTCCACCACATCCAGGACATGCTCAAGGGGGTCCGCACGGGCCGTGCGAGCTCGGCGCTGGTCGACAACATCCGCGTCGACTACTACGGCTCGCTGACGCCGATCAACCAGCTCGCCGCCGTCTCCGTGCCCGAGCCGCGCCAGATCATGATCAAGCCCTTCGACGGCTCGATCCTGGCCGAGATCAACAAGGCGATCCTCAAGAGCGACCTCGGCATCACTCCGCAGTCCGACGGCAAGGTCCTGCGCCTGCAGATGCCGCCGCTCTCCGGCGAGCAGCGCCTCAAGTACGCCGCCAAGGTCAAGGAGATGTGCGAGGAAGGCCGCGTCTCGATGCGCAACGTGCGCCGCGACGCCAACAAGCACGCCGACGCCGAGAGCAAGGGCGGCGGCCTGACCGAGGACGAGCACAAGAAGACCCTCGAGCGCGTCCAGGACGTGCTCAAGGAGTTCGAGAAGAAGCTCGACGTCGTGCAGGCGGCCAAGGTCAAGGAAATCACCGAGGTCTAGGGGCTTCCCGGCCTCGGCGAGACGAAGAGGGGCGCGTAGCTCAGTCGGTAGAGCAGCTGGCTTTTAACCAGCTGGTCGTAGGTTCGAGTCCTACCGCGCTCACCCCTCTTCCCCGCCCGACAGGGGCTTGACCAAGCGCCCCCGCGCGCTATCCTCTCCGCCCTTCGACATCCGTTCGCGGCTGTCGTCGCCCTCATAGCTCAGTTGGTAGAGCAGCTGACTCTTAATCAGCGGGTCCAAGGTTCGAGCCCTTGTGAGGGCACCACTTCAGCGGGCCGGCAGCGTTCCTCGCCGCCGGCCCGCAACTTTTGGGGCAGCGTCTCGCCGGACAGCGCCTCACCTTGTGATGGAAGTGCGGAGCCGACTTGCGTCCGCACCCGCTGCGCGGCTGATTGTCCTCCACGAGCACCACCCAACTCGACCGCCAGATCCAGGACCGCATCCAGGCCTTCCTCACCGAGCTCAGCGGGCTCGTTCGCCAGTCCGCGCTCGAAGCCGTCCA
>JABWBL010000586.1 GCA_013360535.1 Planctomycetaceae bacterium | reverse complement strand
CTCGCGTGGCGCACGACGACCGCGGAGCAGGGTGGAACGAACGAAGCCGGGCGCATCGAAGGCGCGTGGGCCTACCTCGGCGAGGCGCCGGAGGCCGTGTTCGACCTTTCGAGCTCGCTCGAGTGGCTCGCGAGCGAACGTGTGCGGCAGGTCTGGAGCGTCGAGGGCTGGAGCCGCATCACGCAGGCCGAATTCCTTGGGGCTCTGCCGCAACCGGCGCTCGCCGGGCGCGCGCGGCTCGAGGGCGAGCGCTTCAGCGTGCGGCTGTCGGCCGAAGGCGAAGGCGCAGACGAACGGCGCGAGTGGTGGCTGCGTGCGCTGGTCGACGACCGCGCGGTCGAGGTCAGGCTCGAACGCAATGGCGAGGAACTTTCGACGCCGCAGTTCGGTGCGCTTCCGATGGCGTTCGGGAAGCTGTGGATCGAAGCGCGCATCGCAGGCCACGCCGTCGAGCGTGGCCTGATGCCGTTCGAGCACTGACGCGAGTTACTTGCCGGCGGGCACGGGCGTCTGGCCCGGCGGAGTTCCGGCGGGGGCCTGCGGCTGCGGTCCCGGCGTCCCCGCCAGCACCGCGAGTTGCATCTGGAGGTTCGCTTCCTGCTGCAGCAGGTCGTTCTGCCCCGGGTTGTGGTAGAGCGCGTAACGAATCTCGGAGAGCGCTTCCTTGAGGAGCTTCGTGCGACCCGCGGTGTCGCCGAGCGGCAGGCCCTCGGCCTCCATGCGCAGGATCTGCGTGTAGTTCATGCTCGCCTGCCACTGGCGCAGCTTCCAGTCGCGCAGGATCGTGCGGCGGAAGTACTCCTTGGCCTGCGCGTAGTTGCCCTTCTGGCCCACGATCTCGCCGAGCAACATCAGCGCATCGCCGTTGTCCTCGTACTCGACGAGCTGCTCGAGCAGCTGGCGCGCCTGATCGATCTGCTGCGCCTTGATCGCCAGCCGCGCGAGCACGAGCTTCGCGTCGGTGCGCGTCGTGCCCGCCTCCATCAGCTTGAGCAGCGTGTTGACGCACTCCTCGCCGCGTCCCAGCTGGTCGTAAGCCTGCGCGAGGGTCACCGAGGCGCCGCTGTTCTTCGGCTCGAGCGCGACGGCGTGCTGCAGGAACGGGAGCGCCGCTTCCGGGCCCTCGGCGGCCTTCACGAACTGCGACCAGTTGAAGGACTCGGAGAAGCCCATCTGCTCGATCGGCACTCGCAGGCCGCGCGAGGGCTTGCTCGGCGTGCCCTGGTCGGTGACCGACTGGACCCGCTGGCGCAGCTCGATCGCGAGCCGGTGCTCGCGTGTCAGGATGTTCTCGACGCTCGCCAGCGTCGGGCGCATCTCGTCGACGTGCAGCGGCTCCTTCTGTTCGTTGCGCCAGTGCGTGTAGCGGTCGAAGAGCCAGTCCGTCCCACCCTCGGGCAGCGGGTCGAAGCCCGCGTCCTTCTCGAGCAGGTCGGCGTTGCGGCCGAGGAACATGTTGCGCGCGCCGAGGTACTCGAGGCGCTGGTGGTCGTCGGTGTTGATCGGGCCTTCGCCGACCGCCGCCGCGAAGTGGCGCGCGTTGACGCCGTGGTAGGCGAGCAGGCCCGCGAGGTTGTACACGCCGACGCGCGCGAGGTCGCCGCGGATCTCGGGACGGTCGAAGAGCGCCTCCATGCGCTGGAAGTCGACCGGCAGCGGCTTCATCGACGCGAGGCCGATCGTGTCGGACTCGACCGTCAGGAAGCACTCGACGTGCGGGAAGACCTGATGGATCGTGCGCGTGATGAGCTGGATCGTCTCGTTCGACTGCTCGTAGTGGTGGAACCACACCATCATGATGCCGTCGTCCGTCAGGCGATCGCGGCAGTCCTCGAAGAAGTCGATCGTGAACAGGCTGCCGATGCCGGCGATCCACGGGTTCGACGGCTGCGAGACGATCAGGTCGTACTTGCGCGGCACCGTGCGCAGGAACGTGCGCGCGTCGTCGAGGTAGATGTGCGTCTTGGGGTTCGACAGCACCTGATGGTTGGCGTGCGTGAAGAGCTTGTCGGCGTCGAGCACCGCCTTGGAGATCTCGACCACGTCGATGCGCTCGACCTCGTCGTAGATCGAGATCGCGCCCGTCGTGACGCCCGAGCCGTGCCCGATCACCATCACGTTGCGCTTCGCCGCTTCGGTCACTTGCCCGGGCAGGAAGAACATCGGGATGTGGCCCGACAGGAGGAACGTGATCATGTCGAGCGGGCCGGTCGAGGCGTCGCCCTTGCTGTTGATGTAGATCGCGGCGAGGCGCTCGCGGCGCACGCCCATCACCGACGCGTCGGCGTCCTCGTCGAGGTAGAACTCGTCCCAGCCGGCGGCCTTCGGGGACGGATCCTGCAGGTGCTTCTTCTTCCACCAGTCGAAGCTCGAAGCGGGGTGGCGCGCGAGCATGAGCTCGTCGGCCTCCGCGGGCGGGCCCTTGCGCAGGCGGAGGTGGCCTTCGCTCTGGCGCAGCGTGCGCGCCCAGATCGGCTGCGTGCGCCCGCTCGTC
>JABWBL010000585.1 GCA_013360535.1 Planctomycetaceae bacterium | reverse complement strand
GCCCGAACAGTTCCTCGCGCGCGACGTTCGCGAGCCCCGCGTCGGCCGCGGAAATCGTCTCGAGCAGGCCCGCGACGTGCTCGGGAAGGTCCGCTTCGCCGCCCGTGGGCGCGACGAGCGGGCCCAACTCGTTCTCCAGCCGCGCCACCGCCGCCTGCGCGACATCGTGGTGCGCGGGCACGTTCGTGGGGGCCTGCCCAGTCGCCTGCGGCGCCGGCTGGTCCGAACAGGCCGCACAGAACCCGAGCAGCAGCACGAGGCGCTTCATGGCTCGAGCCTCACGCTGTGCACGAGCGAGGCTTCGCGCTCCGGGTCGGGCTTCTCCGGGTTCTCCCACAGGGGCGAGAGCTTGTAGAAGAGCGCGACCTCGATCGTTCCGCGCGCGTCGGCGTCCTCGATGCGCTGCGTGAGCTTCTGGCCCGCCGGCAACTCGGTGTTCACCTCGCCGACCTCGAAGCGATAGGGATTGCGGAAGCGGTAGAGCTTGTGCCACTCGCCCTTCGAACCGTCGGGCCCGAGCGTGCGCCAGAACAGGTCGGACGCGCGGCTGCGCTCGTCGGTCGGGTAGTTGTGGCCCGCGCCGACGTTCTCGACCTCGACCACGGGCACGCCACCGTCGCGCGTGGCCGTCAGCGTCACCGCGCTGCGCACGAGCGCGAGGTCGTGCCCACCGTGCATGACGTGGATGCGGCCCTTCGACGGATCGGCGGGATCGCGATAGGGCATGTGGCAGGTGATGCAGTCCTTGAACTCCGGACCGGGCTGCGCGTAGCGGCTCGCGCGCCACTGGTCGACGGTGCCGTGCTGGTTGTGGCAGCCGCCGCAGGCCTCGGGGCGCGTGAGCTCGCGCTGCGCGGTCGGGCGACAGGCGACCGACTCGTTGTCGAGCGTGCCCGCCATGCGCCCGTCCTTCATCTGGTGGCACGAGATGCAGTCGACGCCTTCGCCGCGGCGCGTCGAGCGCGCGAGCGGGCGGTTGCCGATGCCGGTCTCGAACACGGGCTGCGGCGCGTGGCAGTCGATGCAGTCGGTGTTCGAGAAATTCTCGCTGAGCCTGCGAGCTTCCTCGTCATTCCAGGCCTGCGCGTGCCAGCTCTGGCGCCACTCGACGTCGACTTGGGCGTGGCATTCGGCGCACTGGGACGAGCTCTCCCACTGGACAGCGACGTGCGCACGCGCGGGTTCGTTGAAGATCGCGAACAGGGCCCAGCCCGCGAGGGCGAGCACCGCCACGCCGGCAATTCCTCGTGCGTTCATCGTGCCTCTTCGATGCGGCCCCCGCGCAGGCGCAGCGTGCGCGTCGCGAGCTCGCGCGCCTCGTCGGGAGCGTGGGTGACGTGGATCAGGGTCAGGCCGAGGCGCTTGTGCAGCTCGCCGAGCTTGGTGAGCAGCGCGGAACGCAGCTCGAAATCCAGCGGGCCGAGCGGCTCGTCGAGCAGCAGCAGCTTGGGGTTCACCGCGAGCGCGCGGGCGAGCGCGACACGCTGCACTTCGCCGCCCGAGAGCGTCGCGGGCATCCGTTCGCCGAAGCCGGCGAGTTCGACCCACTCGAGCAGCTCGTCGGCGCGCTTGCGGCGCTCCACCGCGGCGACACCGGCGTGCTTGAGCACGAACTCGATCTGTCCGCGCGCACTCATGTGCGGCCACAGCGCGCCGTTCTGGAACAGGAAGCCGATGCGGCGACGTTCGGGCGGCACCAGCAGGCGCGCGCCGTCGCTGACGGGCGTGCCAAACAGCGCGAGCTGGCCGGAGTGGGGCACCGCGAGGCCCGCGATCGCGCGCAGGAGCGAAGTCTTGCCCGAGCCCGAGGGACCGACGACGAGCAGGTGCTCGCCTTCGGCGACCGCGAGCGAGACGTCGTCGAGCAGCGCCTTCGCGCCGGCGCGGACGGTGAGGTGGGTGAGCTGGACGGCGTTCACGGCAGGAGCTCCAGGCGCTTGCGCGCGAACAGCGACCACAACAGGCCCGGCAGCACGATCAGGAACACGAGCAGCAGCGCCAGCGCCGCCACGAATGCGTCGCGCCCGAAGTGGACCTGATTGAAGATGCGGAACATGGCGGTGTGGTTCGCGGCGGGCACGAGCAGCGTCGCGTCGAGCTCGCGCAGCGCGAGCACGAACACGAGCACGAAGGCGCCCGCGAGCGAGGATCGTAACGCAGGACCTACGATTCGTACGATGCGCGTCGCCGGTCCGGCGCCCGCGAGCCGCGCCGCCTCCTCGAGGCGCGGATCGAGCGAGCTGACCGCTCCGGCCGCGACGAGGATCGCGAACACGACGAAACGGCCCGAGAGCAGCAGCACGACCAGCCAGTCGCTGTCGTACAGCGCCGCGCTCCAGTCGCGGTTCCACAGCACGATGATGCCGATGCCGAACAGCACCGCGGGCACGGCGAGCGGCACGAGCACGACGGGTTCGAACCAGCGGCCGCGGCGCGAGCGCTCGAGCGCGTGGCCGATCACGAGGCCGAGCCCGACACACACCGTCGCGGTCGCC
>JABWBL010000584.1 GCA_013360535.1 Planctomycetaceae bacterium | reverse complement strand
TCTTGTACATGCCCACGACCTGGGGGATGGTCATGTGGCTCTCGTCGACCACCAGCAGCCAGTCGCGCGGGAAGTAGTCGAGCAGCGTCCACGGGCGCGAGCCTGGCTCCCGTCGCGAGAGATGCCGGGAGTAGTTCTCGATGCCCGAGCAGAAGCCGAGCTCGCGCATCATCTCGACGTCGAACGCGGTGCGCTGGCGCAGACGCTCGGCCTCGAGCACCATGCCCCTGGCCTCGAGCTCCGCGGTCCGCTCCTCCGCCTCCTTCTCGATGTCCACGAGCGCCGCCTTCATCTTGTCGGCGGGCGTGACGTAGTGGGACGCGGGGTAGACGTTGAGCTCCTTGCGCTCCGCGAGGATCTCGCCGGTCAGCGTGATGCGCCCGGATTTTGCGGCCGTGCCGCCGAGGTCGATGCCGACTTGCGTCGAGGTCATGGGGGAGAGCGTAACGAGCGCGCCGGGAGCGCGCTAAGGGAGCTCCACGCGGCGGAACACGTAGTTTCCGGCCTCGTTTCGGCCCAGGACGATCGCGAAGTCGCCCAGCGCGCTCTCGGCCACGAGCCGCACCTCGCCCGGGTAACCGTCGAGCGCCTTTCCGACCGAATCGAAGCGCAGGCGCAGCTTGCCGCCCTCGATGCGGTGCTCGACGCCGTCCCCGCGCGCCTCGTCGAAGGACTTCGAGCCGACGTCGAGGCGGAACAGGGGCCCGAGCAGCACGAGCTCACGCGGCAGCTCGATCTCGAGGCTGTCGCTCGACACGAGGTTCTTCACGCGGCCGATCGAGAGGTTCTCCGGTGCGAGCGCGCGCGCGATGCCGAGCACACGCTCCGCGAGGCTGCCGGGTTCCTGCGGCGCCGGCTCGGCGGCGCGCGCGAGCTCGCCCTTGTGCTCGATCGTGTCGATGAAAAACACGCCGTCGTCGCAGATCAGCACGGCGCGCAGCGGCTTGACGGCGTCCGCGAAGCCCTTGGGCTCGCCGAGGCCCGTGTACGCGACCTCGACCGAGCCGAACTTCGTGCGCGCGAGCGGGACGATCTCCGGCTGCGTCTTGCCGACCGTGAACGTCGCGTACTCGCCCTCGACCATGTCGGTGAAGCGCACGGCGAGCACGAGCGCGGCGTTGCGCAGCGCGCGGTCGCTGCGGTTGTGGACGGTGACGTTGACCGCGCTTCCGATCAGCTGCTCCTCGACCTCGAGGTCGAGGTAGCTCTTTTCCGGCACGTATTCGCGATACCGGTCGCCGAGCAGGTCCTCGCAGAACTCGAGGTCGTACAGCACCAGATCCCACTGGCCTTGCACGCGGCGGCGCGCGAAATGGTCCTTCACGCGCTCGAACGCACCCGCTGCGTCGCCAGCGTCGAGCTGCGCGCGCGCGAGCTGCAGGTCCGGGCTGAAGTGGTTCGCGCCGAGCATCATCGTGCGGTAGAGCGCCGTGACGCGACCACCTTGGCGCGTGCGGCGCAGGTACTCGCGTTTCGAGTACGGATCGAGCTCGTCGCGCAGGCGCTCGGCCTGCAGCGGATAGCGCGAGGCCGCGAGTTCGAGATCGCTGCGGCCTTCGCTCGCCTCACCGCGGATCCAGCGCCACATCCCGCGCAGCACGAGCGCCGGCGCGTTGTCGGGCTCCCGCTGCAGCACGTCCGCGAGCAGCGCCTCGACCTCGTTCGCACGTTCTCCCGCGGGTTTTTCGCGGTCGCGCTCGATCAGCGCCAGCGCGAGCAAAAGCGTCGCCTCGACATCGCCGGGCGCGAGCTCGAGCGCGGTGCGCGCCGACTGCGCCGCGTCCGCATGGTCGCGCGCCGCCACCTGCAGGTACACACGGTCGCGTTGCGCGCACAACCGCATCCACTCGTCCTCGAGCTCGCGGAACACCGGCACCGCCGCGTCGAGTGCGTACAGCAGTTCCTCCTCGAAACGCTGCACTTCCGCAAACGTCGCCGCGCGGTTCGCCTCGCGCTTCGCACGCTCTTCCGCGAGCACCTTCTGCCGCGCCGGATCGCTCGGATTCAGCGACACCGTGCCGAACGGCGTCGCGGCCTTGATGTCGGTCGCCTGCAGCACGCGCGCGAGCTCGTCGCTCAGCCGCCCGAAGCTGCCCCACAGCTCCTCTTCCTGCCGCTGCTTGTCGAGCGCGCCGTAGTACTTCACGAGCACGTCGACGATGCGCTTGCGCGACTCGAGCAGCTTCGGCGCCACGCGCCGGTAGTCGCCGCGCGAGACGGTCTCGAGGAACTGCCGCACCGAGCCCGAGCGCTTCACCGCGAGGTCGAGCTCGCGCACCGCGCGCAGCGTCGCTTCGACGTCGTAGGGTTCCGGCTGGGGCGCGGGCTCGAGCGCCTTGCGCGCCGGCTCCGCCTCGCTCTCGACCTGCTTCAGGCGTTCTTCCCGCGCTTCCTGCGGCGTCGCCGCCGGCCTCAGCGCGAGGTACAGCCCACCCGCGAGCGCCGCCGCCGCCGCAAACCCGCCGAC
>JABWBL010000583.1 GCA_013360535.1 Planctomycetaceae bacterium | reverse complement strand
GGCCCGTCCGCTGGGGTGGCGTTCACGGGCACGCGGCCAAGGGACGCCGGCGCAACGACCGGCCGGGCCCGCGAGCGCCCCCCCCCCCTTGGCAATTGATCGTTGATCGGTTACTGAACAGCGTTCACACGCCGAACACGGATCGACCACCGACCATGAGCTCCGCCGACCGCCGCGCCCGGGAACGCCAGGAAGTCCGGGACAAGATCCTCAACGCCGCCCGCGACCTGTTCGCGACGCAGGGCTTCGAGGCCGTCACGCTCCGCAAGGTCGCCGAGGCGATCGAGTACGCGCCCGCCGCCATCTACGGGCATTTCAAGGACAAGGAGGAGCTCGTCCGCACGTTGTGCCTCGCCGACTTCGACGAGCTCGTGCGCAACATCATCCCGCTGGCGGAGATCGGCGACCCGATCGAGCGCATCCGGCGCCTGGGGCACGCCTACGTGCGCTTCGCGATCACGCACCCCAACCACTACCGGCTGATGTTCATGTACCGCGCGCAGCTCGAGCCCGACGAGGATGCGCTCGCGCGCAAGGACGACCCGCACCGCGATGGTTACGCGTTCGTGCGGCACGCCGCGACGCAGGCGATCGCCGAGGGCCGCATCCGCGAGCCGTGGTGCGATGCGGAGCTGCTCGCGCAGACCTTCTGGGCGGGCGTGCACGGCGTCGCGTCGATCGAGATCGCGTTCAAGGGCGATCCGTGGATCGAGTGGCGCTCGATCGAGGCGCGCACCGAGTCGATGATCGGGGCGCTGCTCGCGGGCCTGTGCGAGCCCGGTGGCGGGCCGAAGGCGCGCAAGAAGCCGATGGCACGGCGTGGCGCAGTGAAGGCCCGCTCGGCGACGTCGAAGGGAGCGCGGCGATGATCCGGATCGCGCTGAGGATGCTGGTCGGCGACCGGCTCAAGTACATCGGGCTCGTCGCGGGCCTCGCGTTCGCCACGCTGCTCATCACGCAGCAGGGCTCGATCTTCGCGGGTTTCACGCGCCGTTCGGGCTCGTGGATCCGCGACACGGCGCAGGCCGACCTGTGGATCATGGATCCTCAGGTGGAGTTCACCGAGGACCGCAAGGTGATGCTCGACAGTGCGCTGCTCAAGGTGCGCGGCGTCGAGGGCGTGCAGTGGGCGGTGCCGCTCTTCAAGTCGTACGTGCAGGCGCGCCTGCAGGACGGTTCGCGCGTCGTCGTGCGCATGATCGGCCTTGATGACGCGACGCTGACTGGCGGGCCGCCGCTCATGGAGGAAGGCTCGCTCGCCCTGCTCAAGCAGGACCGCGCGATCCTGGTCGACGCGCGCGATGTCGGCGACGGGCTCAAGCTCAAGCTCGGCATGCCGGACGAAGGCCCGCGCGAGCTGCGCGTCGGCGACCGAGTCGACCTGAACGAGCACGAGACCGTCGTCGTCGGCACGTTCCGGCGCACACGCGAGTTCTTCTGGGATCCGGTGGTCTACACGACCTACAGCCGCGCGCTGCGCATGGCGCCGCCGGAGCGCCGTTCGCTGAGCTACGTGCTCGCGAAGGTGAAGCCCGGGCTCGACCCGAAGGTCGTGGCGGCGCGCATCGAGGAGGCGACGCGGCTGCGCGCGCAGACCAGCGAGGAGTACGAGGCGCGCTCGATGGACTTCATCCTCGCCAAGACCGGCATCCTTCCGAACTTCGGCATGACGATCGTGCTGGGCTTCGTGATCGGCGTGCTCGTGTCGGGGCAGATGCTCTACAACTTCATCCTCGAGAACCAGCGCGCGTTCGCGGCGATGAAGGCGATGGGGGCGAGCAACATGCTGCTCCTGCGCATGGTGTTCGCGCAGGTGCTGTTCGCGGCCTTCATCGGCTTCGGGCTGGGCGTCGGCGTCACCGCGGCGGTCGGCACGCTCCTGCACGACTCGAAGCTCGCCTTCCACATGGGCTGGCAGGTGCCGGTGTTCGGCGGGATCGCGATCGTGATCTGCTGCCTGCTCGCGGCGTTCATCTCGATCCAGCGCGTGCTG
Organism: Planctomycetaceae bacterium; assembly: GCA_013360535.1. Taxonomy (GTDB): domain Bacteria; phylum Planctomycetota; class UBA1135; order UBA1135; genus F1-120-MAGs118. The sequence continues at coordinate 513 of JABWBL010000583.1, read as the reverse complement.
CGCCTCGAGCCGGCCGTGGTGTTCAAGAGCTGACGCCATGACGAACGTGATCGCGACCAGGGCGGCGGTGACCTGCCGCGGGGTGACCAAGGTCTTCGGCGAGGGCGAGTTCGCCGTGCAGGCGCTGCGCGGCATCGACCTCGACGTGCTGCTCGGTGAGCTGACGCTGCTCGTCGGCCCGTCGGGCTGCGGCAAGACGACGCTGATCAGCGTCATCGCCGGCATCCTCAACCGCACCGCGGGCGAGTGCCGCGTGCTGGGGGAGGACACGAGCGCGTTGCCCGACCGAGCGCGCGCGGCGTGGCGCGGCCGCAACGTCGGCTTCGTGTTCCAGGCGCTCAACCTCGTGCCGACCTTGACGGCCGCGGAAAACGTGGCGATTCCGCTGCTGATCCTCGGGACGGACCACCGCACGGCGCTCGCGAAGGCGACGGCGATGCTCGAGCGCGTCGGCATCGGCAATCGCGCGCGTTCCCTGCCCGCGCAGCTCTCCGGCGGCCAGCAGCAGCGCAT
>JABWBL010000582.1 GCA_013360535.1 Planctomycetaceae bacterium | reverse complement strand
GGCGAGCCGCTGTTCGGGCCCCGCTGGAACGACCGTCGCCGCGAGGTGCTGCGCTCGAGCCGCGTCGACACCACGCGCCGCCTTGCGCTCGCCATCGCGAGCGCGCGCACCAAGCCTTCCGCGTTCGTCGTCGGCAGCGCCGTCGGCCTCTACGGCCCGCGCGCGGACGAGGTCATCGACGAGTCCGGCACGGCGGGTTTCGATTTCCTCGCGCTGCTCTGCCGCGATTGGGAGAACGCGGCGCAACCGGCCGTCGAGGCCGGCGTGCGCACCTGCTGGATCCGCACCGGCATCGTGCTCGGCCGTGGCGGTGGCGCGCTCGAGAAGATGCTCCCGCCGTTCCAGTTCGGCCTCGGCGGCAAGCTCGGCAGTGGCAAGCAGTGGATGCCTTGGATCCATGTCGAGGACTGGATCGAGCTCGTGCTGAAAATGGTGACGGACGAGCGCTACTCGGGCGCTTTCAACGCCACCGCGCCCAATCCCGTGACCAACACGGACTTCACCAAGGCGCTCGGCCGCGCGCTCGGCCGCCCCACGCCGTTCCCGGCGCCGGCGATCGCGCTCAAGCTCGCGCTCGGCGACGTCTCGGCGTTGCTGCTGACCGGCCAGCGGGTCGTGCCGAGCCGCGCGACCGCGCTCGGTTTCCGGTTCCAGTATCCGCAGATCGACGCCGCGCTCGCCGAGCTCGTCAAGGATCCGATTGGCGTCGCGATCGCGCCGAATTCCGACGCACCGCGCAACGACTACACGTCCAAGCGCAAGCCGCGTTACCTGCTCTCGTCGCGCATGCGCCTCGACGCTCCGCTCGAGCAGGTGTTCGAGTTCTTCTCGCGCGCGGAGAACCTCGGCGCGATCACGCCGCCGTCGATGGCCTTCGTGATCCGCACGCCCGCGCCGATCGAGATGTTCCCCGGCCAGACGATCGACTACGGCGTCACCGTCGGGCCGGTCACGCTCGACTGGCGCTCGCGCATCGACCCGTGGAAGCCCGGCGAGCAGTTCGCCGACGCGCAGGAAGTCGGCCCCTACTCGTCGTGGTACCACGAGCACCATTTCGAGCGCGACGGCAACGGCACGGTGATGGTCGACCGCGTCTGGTACGCGCCGCCGCTCGGCCCCATCGGGCGGCTCGCGAATTCGCTGTTCGTCGCGCCGAAGCTCAAGTCGATCTTCGGCTACCGCACGGTCGCGATGCGGATGCGCTTCCGCGCCGAGCCGCTCTCGGCATGAAGGCGCCGCCCTTCGCGCCGGCCCCGCGCCTCGTCGCCCGCAACTCGCGCGCGCTGCGCTCGAAGGGAGACCACGTCCTGTATTGGATGACGAGCGCGCGCCGCGGGCGCTTCAACTTCGGCTTGCAGCACGCGGTCGCGCGTGCGGCGCAGTTTGGCGTGCCGCTCATCGTGCTCGAGGCCTTGCGCTGCGACTACCGCTGGGCGAGCGCGCGCCTGCATCGATTCGTCATCGATGGCATGCGCGACAACCAGCGCTGGTTCGCCGAGCGTGGCGTCGCGTACCACGCTTACGTCGAGCCCGAGAAGGGCGCGGGCAAAGGCCTCGTCGCCGCGCTCGCCGAGCGCGCCTGCACTGTCGTCACCGACGAGTTCCCGTGCTTTTTCCTGCCGCGCATGCTCGAGGCCTTCGCGACCGCGAGCCCGGCGAGCGTCGAAAGCGTCGACTCGAATGGCCTGCTGCCGCTGCGCGCCGCACCGCAGGACTTCCCGACCGCCTACGCGTTCCGGCGTTTCCTGCAGAAGGAGCTCGCGCCGCACCTCGCCGAGCTGCCGCTCGAGGATCCGCTCGCGGGCGTGAAGCTGCCGAAGACCGAAATCCCCGCCAAAATCGCCAAGAAATGGCCCGCGGCGAGCGCGAAGTTGTTCGAAGGCGATGCAGACGCGCTCCGCGCGCTCCCCATCGACGCAACCGTCGGTGTCGTCGCCACGCGCGGCGGCCCCGAAGCCGCGCAGCGTGCTCTCACGCTCTTCCTCGACCGCAAGCTGGTCGATTACGCCGACAAGCGCAGCCGGCCCGAGCCCGAAGTCGCGAGTCGCCTCTCGCCCTACTTGCACTTCGGCCACATCTCCGTGCACGACGTGTTGCACCAGCTCAGCCTGCGCGAGAGCTGGACGCCCGCGCGCCTCGCGACGAAAGCCACCGGTCGCCGCGAGGGCTGGTGGAACATGAGCCAGCCCGCCGAGGCCTTCCTCGACGAGCTCGTCACCTGGCGCGAGCTCGGTTACGTCTTCTGCTTCCACCGCCCCGACTACGAACGCTTCGACTCGCTGCCCGACTGGGCCCGCGCCACTCTCGCCGAGCACGCCTCCGACCCGCGCCCGCACGTCTACTCGCTCGACGACCTGCTCCACGCCCGCACGCACGACCGCATCTGGAACGCCGCGCAGACCCAGCTCCTCCGCGAAGGCACCATCCACAACTACCTGCGCATGCTTTGGGGCAAGAAGATCCTCGAGTGGTCTGCCACGCCAGAGCTCGCGCTCGCCCACCTGATCGAA
>JABWBL010000581.1 GCA_013360535.1 Planctomycetaceae bacterium | reverse complement strand
GCCACGCGTCGAGGTAGAGCCCCGCGTGCACCGCGAGCCCGTCGCCGCTGCCGAACCCGGCCATCGCGCGCAGGAACGCGAGCGCGTGCGGGAGCGAGCTCGCGTTGAAGAACACCCAGCCGACGACCGCGACGCCGAAGGCGTAAGGCCAGCCGAGCCACGAGCGGTCGCGGCGCGCTCCGCTGCTCGCCACACGCTCGAACACGAGAAACGCCCCGTGAAACAGGCCCCAGACGACGAAGTTCCAGGCCGCGCCGTGCCACAGCCCGCACAGGAAGAACACGAGCACGAGGTTGAAGTACGTGCGCGCGCGACCGCGGCGGTTGCCGCCGAGCGGGATGTAGAGGTAGTCGCGGAACCAGGTCGACAGCGACAGGTGCCAGCGCCGCCAGAACTCGGTCACGCTGCGCGCGATGTACGGGTAGTCGAAGTTCTCGAGGAACTCGAAGCCCAGCATGCGTCCAAGGCCGATGGCCATGTCGCTGTAGCCCGAGAAGTCGAAGTAGATCTGTGCCGTGTAGCACAGCGCGCCGAGCCACGCGGTGCCCGCGTCGAGCTGCGCCGGGTCGAGCGCGAAGATGTCCTTCGCCGCGACCGCGCAGGTGTTCGCGATGAGCATCTTCTTGGCGAGGCCGATCGCGAAGCGCCGCACGCCGCTGGCGAACTTCCCGCTCGAGAGCGTGCGCGCGGCGAGCTGCGCCGCGACGTCGCGGTAGCGCACGATCGGGCCGGCGATCAGCTGCGGAAAGAGCGCGATGTACAGGCCAAAATCGAGCGGATTGCGCTGCGCGCGGCCTTCACCGCGGCGCACGTCGATGACGTACGACAACGCCTGGAACGTGAAGAACGAGATGCCGATCGGCAGCTGGACGGGCTCGGCCGGAAAACGCTCGAGCGAGACGCCCGCCGCCGCGAGGTTGTCCCACAGGAAGTTCCAGTACTTGTAGAAACCGAGCAGCCCGAGGTTGAAGACCAGCGCGGCACCGATGGCGAGCCGCGAGCGCGCGCGGTCGCGCTCGACCCACAGCGCCAGCGCCCAGTTGACGGTGATCGAAGCGAGCATCACGAGCGCGACGCGCGGCTCGCCCCAGGCGTAGAACACGAGGCTCGCGACGAACAATCCGGCGTTCCGCAGCGCACGCGGCAGCCCCAGCCCGAGGAGGAGCGCCAGTGGCAGGAACAGGAACAGGAACGTCGGGGAGCTGAACAGCATGGTGGAGCCGCGCGCGCGGACGCGGGCTACACGAGCGCGATGCAGTCGATCTCGACCAGCGCTCCACGCGGCAGGCCCGCGACGGCGACCGTCGCACGCGCCGGCGCCGCACCCTGCGGGAAGTGGCGGCCATAGACCTCGTTCATGGCGCCGAAGTGCTCCATCGTCGTCAGGAACACGTTGCACTTCACCGCGCGCGACAGGTCGCTGCCCGCGGCGCGCAGCACCGCCTGCAGGTTCTTGAGCACCCGCTCGGTCTGCCCCGCGACGTCGCCGCCGAGGAACTCGCCCGTGCCGGGATCGAGCGCGATCTGGCCCGAGCAGTGGACGAGGCCGCCGGCGATCACCGCCTGGCTGTAGGGGCCGATGGCCTTGGGAGCGCCTTCGGTGGCGACGATGCGACGGTCGGTCATGGCAGGGTTCCGGAGGACTTCAGACGGTGCGGCGGATGCGCTCACGCAGCGCACGCGCGACCGCCGGAGGGACGAAGAGCTCGATCGGGCCGCCCATCTCGGCGACCTGCCGGACGAGCGTGCTCGAGATGTGCGCGTGCTCGGGCTCGGAGGCGAGGAACAGCGTGTCGAGCTGGCGCGCCATCGAGCGGTTGGAGCGCGCCATCTGCGACTCGTACTCGAAGTCGGTCGAGTTGCGCAGGCCGCGCAGGATCACGTCGGCGCCGAGCTGCGCACAGCCGTCGACCGTCAGGCCCGGCACGTGCGCCACGCTGACGCCGTGGATGTCGGCGGTGACCTCGCGCAGCAGCGCGATGCGTTCCGCGAGCGGGAGCAGCTCGCGCTTCGACGGGTGGCTCGCGACCGCGACCGTCACGCGCCCGAACAGCGTCGCCGCCCGCCGCACGATGTCGAGATGCCCGAGCGTCACCGGATCGAACGTGCCGGGAAACAGGGCGTGGTGCGTCGGAACCGTGCGGGGCTGCGCCATGGCGAGCGATCTTAGCCCTGCGCTCCCCGCCTCGTCTCGCACGGGAAATTCCGGTTTTGGGTGCGACCGCGGGCGGGTCCCGAGCGTCGTGCGCAGTGGAGATGGAGCGACACGGCGAATGTGGACCGGACCCTGCGCAGGTCGAACAGGCGACGCCGAACGGAGCGTGGGAAGCCTGCCGCGCGCGACCGGTCGTGATGGCCGCGCTCGCCGTGCTCGCAGGTGCGGCGCTCGGCGGCTGGCTCGAAGGGGAGCTCGAGAATCCGGCGGGCCACGTGTCCGCGGACGTCGCGACGCTGGTGGGCATCGCGGTTCCGGCCTTTGCGTTGGGACTCTGGATCCGCGCCGCGGGACTGCGC
>JABWBL010000037.1 GCA_013360535.1 Planctomycetaceae bacterium | reverse complement strand
AGGCCAGCTTGGCCTGGGCGATCTGGGCGGACGCGAGCGGGTTGTCGGCGAAGGTCGCGAAGCCGCAGTCGGGGTTGAGCAGCACGCGCTCGGGCCCGAGGGCCGCGACCAGCGGGCCCAGCCGCGCGAGGATCTGCTCGGGCGTCTCGACCTCGCGCAGCTTCTGGTTGACCGCACCGATGCCGATGCGTGTCGTGCGCGGGATCTCCGCCAGCAGCGCGCCATCCCCCGCGCGCGGCGTGCACATCTCGAGAAACAACGTGCCGACGGGAGCGCGCCGGAGCAGCGGCAGGAGTGGCCGATAATCGCCGTGCAGCGCGACGCTCTCGTCCGGCGACCAGTTGCCGCGGCAGACGTGCAGCGCGAGGCGTTCGCGCGGGAAGCCCTCGGTGAGCTCCGCGAGCAGCTTCTCCGCGAACGCGAGCTCCGCCGGCGTGTCGAGCTTCTCGCCGAGCGCCCCGCACATGAACGTGCGGTTCTGCTGCGCGTGCCCGAACACCACTTCGCTGAGCACCGGTTCGTCGAACTGAACCAGCGCGACGCCCTCGGCGAGCAAGTCGGCGAGTTCCTCGCGCAACACGCGCACGACATCGCGCGCGAGCGCCTCGCGGTCGGCATAGGCGCGATCGGAAACGCACTCCATCCACATCGTGCGCGTCAGCAGGTACGGGCCCGGCAACGCGACCTTGCGTGGCTTGTCGCTCAGCGAGCGCAGGAAACGCGCCTCGCCGAGCGCGATCGGGCGCGAACGCCCGAGCGGACCGAACACAGCCGGATGCCGCACTTTCCCGGCCGGGACGTCGAGCGCGCGCAGCTCGCGCTCGAACTCCGCCGGATCATCGACGTAGGGCAGCAGGTCGGTGATCGGAATCAGCTGGCAGTTGTCGAGGATGCCGCCGACGAAGCTCGAGTAGTTGTCGCGGCGCTGCTCGCCATCGGTGAGGACGTCGACGCCGGCCTTGAGCTGCGCGTCGACGCACAGGCGCACTGCGTCGTCGGCCGTCGCTTCGAAGCTCGCGTCGTCGAGCCGTCCTTCGAGGTGGCGATGCAGAGCGTCGAGCAGCCACACGGGCCGCGGCCAGCTGCCGATGCCCATCACCGAGAGCGGCGCGATCTCCGGCGCAGGCGCGGGCTTCGGCAGGCTCGCGGGAATTTTCACCGCGACGACCGGCTGGCGCAGCGGCATCGCATCCTGCGACACCGCCGCGCGCGCCTTCTCCGGCGCAAACTTGCCCTTCGACACGAGGAAACTGTGTTGCCGGCCTTGCTGCAGGTGGCTGACGAGCTCGTTGCCCGTCAGCCGACACCAGGCCGGCAGGTCCTCGGGCACGGAGATCTCCGTCGAGCGGATCTCGAGCAAGTCGCCCGCTTCGAGCGGGTCGATGTGCTTGCGGATCAGGAGCAGGAGCCCGTTGCCGCAGTCGAGATCGCCGCCGTCGAAGCTCGCCTTCGCCGCGAAGGGATGGCCGCCCACGGACGTTGCCTCAGAACGAGACGCAGGGCGAGCCGCCGGCGAGGAACTCGACCAGCTTCGCGCCGCCGACGATCGTCGCGCCCGCGATGAGCTTGGTCTCGTCGAGCCCGCGCTTCTTGAAGCACGGCGAGCACACGTAGATCTTCCCGCCCGCCGCCGCGAACTTCGCCATCAGCTCCGCGAGCGGCGCAAAGCCCTCTTCCTTGATGTCGTCGGCGTAACCGGGGCTCGCCAGGCGCACCCCTTCGTTCGAGAGGAACACCATCGTCTCCTGCTCGGATCCGGCGGCGGCGTTGGCGACGACGAACGCCACGGTGGCCTTGTCGCGGTTGTCCTTGGCGCACGTCAGCGAAACGCAGAAACGACCCATGTCAGCTCTCCTTGCGGCGGATGAAGTACGTGGGGTGGGCGGCGCGGACGAGCGTGTGGCCCGTCATCCCGCACCATGCGGGAATGTCCTCGACCGCTCCGGGATCGCGCGCGACCAGATGCAGGACCGCACGCGGCGCGAGCTCGCGCATCTTCATGCGCAGCTCGATCACGAGCTCGCCACAGCCCATGTCGCCGGCGTCCCACGTGGAGTCGGCTTGGGGGAGATCGGGCTGCGAGCTCATGGCGCGCGAGCCTACCAAGTTGGCTAGCTCGCGACCGGCTCGAGTCCGCTCGCGCGCACGGCCTGCGCGACCTCGGCGAACGAACGTTCGTCGTGGATCGAGAACTGCGGCGTCGCGTCGTCCGACTGTCCATAACCGCCGGGTGCGGTCGAAACACCCGCGCTGAGCTTCGTGACGCCGAGGGCGAGCGAACGGTCGCGCAGCTCGGCGCGCTCGCGGGTCGTCACCGTCAGTTCGGCACGCGGGAACTTGAGACGCAGGAAGAGCAGCGCCCTCAGGAACGTCTCGTCGTCGACGGGCGCGGGCGTCTGGAAGCCGCACGAGTCGTCCACACGCTGGATCCGCGGCAGGGAAAAGCCCAGACGCACGTCCGGAGCCTGCTCGGCGAGCCATTCCGCGTGCGCGACCAGCCGCGCGAGCTCCGGCGCGAGCGGGGCGAGGCCGAGCAGGATCCCGAGCCCGATGCGCTCGAAACCGGCCGCGTGCGCGCGTGCGATCGCTTCGAGGCGCGGCTCCATCGCGCTCTTGGGGCCGGCGACATGCACTCTGGCGTAGGTCTCCGCGTCGTAGGTTTCCTGATAGAGGTGGTACCCGACCGCACCGGCGTCGCGCAAACGGCGGAACTGGGCGTCGGAGAGCACGCCGAGGTTCAGGTGGATGCGCTCGATCGCCGTACGGCGCAGGATCGCCTCGACGACACGCGCGACCGAGTCGATGAAGACGTCGCGCGGCACCTCTCCGGCCACGAGGTCGAGCGAGCGGTGCCCACGCTCCGCGAGCAGCTTGGCCTCGCGCAGCACGGCGCCGGGGCCGAGGCGCTGGCGTCGCACGCGCAGGCTGCGCCGGAAGCCGCAGTAGGAGCAGTCGTTCATGCACGCGTTGGCGACGTACAGCGGCGCGAACAGCAGCACGCGGCGGCCGAAGTGCTCGTGGCGCGCGCGTGCGAGCTCGACGGCGTGCTGCGCGAGCAAGCTGGACAACGGTTGCGCGAGAAACAGCTCCGTCTCGCACGGATGCGCCCGTCGCGCGAGGTGTTCGAGCAGGGGCGCGGGCGGTTGGGCCGTCAGGGTCGTCATCGGGAGCAGCTCGAGTCGAGGGAGAGTGGCTTCAGGCCCCGCAGCAGCGCTTGAACTTCGCGCCACTGCCGCACGGGCAAGGGGAATTGCGATCGACGGCGCGCGGGGCGTTCTCGGTCAGTGCGCGCCACTCGCGCGCGGGCCGACCGGCGCGCAGGCAGCGCTCCATCGCCTTCAGCACGGGCAACGCGCGCTCGAAGAAGATGCGGTAGCCGGTGCAGAGCTGGTTGAGACCGGGTTCGCCGAAGGAATCTCGCGCGATGCGATCCTTCGGACAGCCGCCCCAGCACAGGCGCAGGTGCTCGCATTCGCGGCATTGCCGCGGCAAATCCGCGGACTTCGCGCGCCCGAAGCCGGACTGGAAGGTGCCGTCGACGAGCTCGGCGAGGTCGTGCTCACCGACGCGGCCGAGCGCGTGCTCGGGATCGACGAAGTGGTCGCAGGAGTACACGTCGCCCGTGCGTTCGATCGCGAGGCAACGCCCACATTCCTGCGACGACACGCACGTGCGGCCAGGCAGGTCCATCAGCGCCGCGAGTGTCGAGTCGAAGTCGCGCACGAAGACTTCACCGACGTGGCCACGCGCGAGCCAGCGCTCGAGCACGCCGACGAGGAACTTGCCGTACTGCGCCGCGGGCACGCTGCGTGCGCTCAGGCCACCTTCCGGCGCGGGCTCGACCAGCGGGATGAACTGCAGGAAACGCACGCCCGTGCCGACGAGGAAGTCGTAGACCTCCACGGGATGCGGAGCGTTGAGTGCATGCACGACGGTCAGGACGTTGTGCTCGACCTTGTGCTCGGCGAGCAGCGCGAGCGCGCGCAGGACGCGCTCGTGCGTCGCGTGGCCGTGCGTGTCGACGCGCAGCGGGTCGTGCAGGCGCGGCGGCCCGTCGAGGCTGACGCCGACGAGGAAGGCGTGGCGCGCGAGGAACTGCGCCCAGTCCGTGTCGAGCAGCGTGCCGTTGGTCTGCAGCGCGTTGCGGATCACCATGCCGGGGCGTGCGAAGCGCCGTTGCAGCTCGAGCGCGCGCTCGAAGAAGGCGAGGCCCGCGAGCGTCGGCTCGCCGCCTTGCCACGCGAACTCGACCTCGCTCGTCCCCGCCGGCTGCGCCTCGATGTAGGCGCGGGTGAAATGTTCGAGCGTCGCGTCGCTCATCCGCGCAGGGGCGTCGGGAAGGAGCTCGCGCTTGGGCAGGTAGAAGCAGTACCGGCACTCGAGGTTGCAGCGCGCGCCAAAGGGCTTGGCGAGCAGGTGAAAGGGGGCCGAGGCTCTCATCCGCGCCTTCGAGCCTAGGGGCTGGCGACGCAGCCGGGTCTGGGACGAGGTTCGTAGCGCTGCGACGCGTCCGGCCACCGCGCGAGACGGTCTCCACGGTTTCCGGGGCTTGCGCAATCCGTGGCGGTCGGGGATGCTCGCCCCGCTTGTTGCGAAGAGGCGACCATTTCAGCCCCACGTGAGGGCGCTCTCTGCGGACCCATGGGATTTCCCGTGGGCACGCCGGAGGAGCGGTCGCTTCTTCCATCGAATTCCCGTCCTGAGTGACGCGTTCGATTCGGCGGCTCACGCGGGTTCTCTTCGCCGCCTGCGGGCTGGGTCCGGTCCCACAACCAACCCAAGGCCCCGTTCCCATGACCTACCCGCGTCGTGTCGCGATCGCGCTTGCCGCGCTCGCCCTCTCCGTGCCCGCGGCCGCCCAGTGCGGCTACCAGAGCGGCACGCCCCAGTGCTTCAGCTTCGCTCCTCCGCCGCCCGAGGCCGGCAACGTCGGCGAGGATCTCGTGCTCGTCTCCGACAAGCTGAAGATCTCCGGCGACATCCGCTTCCGCACGCGCAACGCGTGGAAGCCCAGCGGCGGCAACTACACGCCGACCTCGGCCAACCCCAACGCGGGCGTCGGCGACCAGCTCTCGAGCCGCCTGCGCATCAACCTCGACTTCCAGGTCAACGAGAACATCAAGACCTTCGCGCAGTTCAACTTCTCCGAGGTCTGGCCGGGCGGCGACGCCTACTCCGACGCCGATCCCAACGGCAACACGAACGACTTCGACGGCATCGCGCAGGCCTACCTCGAGGCCAAGGACCTGTTCGGGCTCGACGAGACGCTGCGCATCGGCCGCAGCTACTTCGCGCTCGCCTCGGGCCTGATCTACGGCTCCTGCGACTTCCTGCAGTTCCCCGCGTCGGGCACCGGCGTGTGGCTGTCGCGCGAGTTCGGAGCGCACAAGCTCGAGGTCTTCGGCATCGACAACAACGGCACGATCACGACCAACGGCCTCGGCAACGACGTCGCCGACGGCCAGCGCTTCGTCGGCGCGCACGCGCGCATCGACCTCGGCAACGACCTGATCGCGGCGCTCGAGCCCTACGTGCTGTTCGGCACGGCGGACGGCGATCGCTTCAACGCGGCGCAGGGCAACCCTGACTTCACGAAGGACTCGTGGTTCGGTCTCGCCGCGATGGGCAAGCTCGACCGCTTCTCGTGGAACGGCGAGATCGCGCAGCGCAACGACGACGTGCCGACCGGCTCGGACAACACGTTCGTCGGCTACCGCGTCAACGTGCTCGCCGACACCGGCGATCTCACGGGCAACGTGCTCAACCGCGTGCGCCTGACGCGCACCGACGCGGAGGGCCGCCTGCACATCAACCCCGGCGACTTCAACAGCGCCGGCCTGCTGCACCAGTACGGCGGCGCGTGGCGCTCGGACCTCTCGACCGACCAGCTCGGGCTGACGTTCAAGCCGACCGAGACGCTGACGATCGACCTCGCCTACCTGTACATGGACACGCCGATCCCCTCGGGCGGCGAGCACGAGGTCGACCTGATGATCGCCAAGAAGCTGCGCGACGGCGCCTTCGGTTGGGTCGGCTACGGCCGCGACGAGGACGACCGCGAAGTGCTGTTCGTCCAGCTCACGGTCTTCTTCTGAGAGCTCGTCCGCGCGCGCCTTCCGCATCGTGACGGAAGCGCGCGCGACAGGCTCCGTCCCAGGGACTTCGAACCGGCTCGCACGACGCTGGTCCGAGGGAAGGGAGCGAGCGCCCGTGGGCTGAAGGGGCCCACGGGCGCTCGCCTGATTTCCGGGCCTCGCCTCAGAACGTGAAGATCATCCCGACGTACAGGAAGTCGATGTCGTCGGACTGGCCGGTCTCGGCCACGGCGTCGCCGGTGAAGACGTGGCTGTAGCCGCCATAGAGGTCGAGGTGGCGGTAGAGGCGGTGCTGCACGAGCAAGTCGAGCTCCTCGCCGATGTGCGTCGAGTCGAACCCGCCGGCGGGCGCGTTGCGCGCGACCGTGCCGTTGACCTGATAGATCGCGTCCTGATCGCTCATCAGGTTGAGCGTGTGGAGCGTGAGCGAAACCGTCGTCGACGGGCCGGGCTTCACGCTGGCGCCGATGTGCGCCGCCGCGATGTTCTGGCGCGAGACGGTGTCCGCGTAACCGAGGTACAGGTGGCCGAGCGGGTAGAGCTGGTGGAACGTCTCGACGTCGCCGCCCGGGTTGCGGTCGCCGCTGGCGAGGTCGATGCCGCAGTAGAAGCGCGGCGAGAGCGGGTCGGCCGTCACTTTCCAGCCCGCGAGGCCGGAGAGGAACCACGCGCTGACATCGGCGTCGCCGATCTCGCCCAACTGCCAGGCGCCCTCGACTTCCCAGTCGCCACGGCCCCCGAAGGTTCCCCAAGTGCGACCTCCGAGCGTGTGGCGGCGCTCGTCCCCGATCGCCGTGCCGTTGATCGCGACGTCCGGGCGCGTGTTCCCGATCACGTACAGGTCGAGCCCCGTCCCGCCCGGTTGCGGCGCCCGCGTCGCGTACAGCCCGTAGAGCGCGCGCTCGTCGTCGGGCGTGTTGGTCTCGGTCTTGTTGACGGGCACGTACCAGGTCAGCAGGCCGTTGATCGCCCAGCCGCCGTGGTTCCACAGCGCCGTGAAGCCATCCCAACGGTTGAGCGTGTTCGCCCACGGCAGCGAGCTCAGCAGGCGCTGGTTGCCGAAGCCGAAGCTCTGGCGGCCCGTGCGCAGCCGGAGCGCGTCGTCGCCGAGCTTCGTCTTGAGGTCGAACCAGGCTTGCTGGGCCTCGAACGTGTCGATGTCGGCGGTGCGCTCGCCACCCTGCAGGTCGCGCTCGGTGCACTGCGCCGTCATGAACTCGAGATAGGCGCGCAGGTGCTCACCGACGGTCAGGTCGGCGTGGGCGAGCATGCGCGAGACCGCGAAATTGTCGCTGTCCGGGCGGCTCGCTCCGTTCGGGGCCGTCCCGCCGAACCCGAAGCCATCCCAGACCTCCTCGCGGGCCTCGATGCGCGCGCCGAGCGACAGCCAGCTCGAGTCGCCGAGCTTCATGTGCTTGACCGGATCGAACGTGTCACCGCCTTCCTTCGCGACGAACTTCGACCAGTCCTCGTCCTGCCGCAGCAGCTTGTACCCCGGCAGCTCGGGCGTGGAAGGCATCGGTTGCGCCTGCCCGAAGGCGGCGGGAGCGAGCGACACGAAACCGAGAACGAAAACGCTGCACGCGGCGCGGGCGCCGCAACGGGGACTCTGCATTGGGGGTAGCTTGCGCCGCCGGGTAGGTGCCCGTGGGACGGGGCGGCGAGCGCGAGCGGCCGAGCTTGGCAACGTGCGTGCCGCGGCGCTGCCCCGCGGGTCGGACCCGAATTCCTGTTCAGGAATCTCGGAGCCGGATCCCGACTGCGCCCACGGCGGCCCGTTTTCCCGCAGGTTCTACGCGCCGCCCCTAGGGAGTCCGCGTCAGCGCGGCTTCGCCGTGCCGTCGAAAAAGGCCTGATAACGCGGCCAGCTCCACGTCGCGAGCTTGCGGCCGACTTCGAGCCCGACGTCGTTGTCGATCGGAATGTGGTAGCCGCCCATGGCGCGCGAGATCGCCGCCATTTCCGCCGTGCCGGAGAAGGTCGGCAGGTCGAGCGTGACGCGCGGGCCCGCGTCGACCTCGGTCAGCTCGCAGCACGAGCGCCGCTCGATCGCACCGTAGTGGTCGCTGCCGGTGAAGAGCTCGAGCATCTTCGCGCACGCACCGCTCACCGTCGCGTGGCCGCTCGTGTACCCGGGGAACGGCGGCGTGATGAACACGGCGGGCGAGTAGGGATGCCACTGCTCGGCGGGCACTTCGACCACGCCGCCCTGCGGACCGGCCCAGCTCTGCACGCGCTGGCCCTTGTAGTAGTGCCGCACGAGCGTCCACGGGCGCGACGTGTCGTAGTGCCGCTTGGTCTCCCAGCACGAGATGAACGCGTCGAAGGCGACGTTGGCGACCGTGAAGTAGAGCTTCACGTCCTCGTCGAGCGAGTGCTCGTCGCGACGCGACACATCCTGCGCGAAGCGCAGCCAGTGCCCGCTCTGTCCGGTCGAGCGCGGCCCGTCGCGCATGAACTCGACGATCGCCTTCTCGCGCGGCGTGAGCGAGCGGTTGTAGGCGAGCACCTGATCGACCTGCGCGCGCAGCGTCGTGTCGTCCGTGCGCGTCGTCGGCGGCGGGCCCGGTCGGAATTGCGCCGAGTTTTCCAGCGCAAACGGCTTCACCTCACCCCAGTGCGGCGTCAGGTAGCCCGGCGTGAACTTGGTGCCGTCGGCGCGCGTGAACGTGATCGGCTGCCAGCGATCGGGATCGACGATCGAGTCGGCCGTGTTGACCGGCTTGTAGCCGGTCCAGTCCGAGTAGGGCTTGCCGCTCGAGCCCGGCAGGTCGCCGTGCTGGTTCGAGCCGTCGTGGCGGCGGTACTCGAGCACCGCCTGCGCCGCGAGGTTGCCGACGCCGCGCGCCGTCGCAGGATCGAGCGACGTGTCGAGCGGATCGAAGCCCAGCTCGCGCATGCGCGCCGCGAGCCACGCCTCGTCGTTCGGATACATCGCGACCAGCGCGCGGTAGCTCGCGTAGCTGACGGCCTCGTTCTTGTTCGCCTCCGTGCGCTCCCGCTCAGGCCTGCGCAACGAACCGCCCAGCCGCGTCCCGACCGCGCGCTCGTCGTAGGCCGCCCAAGCATCGAACATCGCCGTCGCCCACACCGCCATCTGGCGCGAGAGCACCGTCGGCCGCGCCCCTTCACGCTCCACATCACGCGCCGCGACCTCCTCCGTGATGTCGAGCCAGCGGTAGGCGAAGTTCTGGCGCTCGAGCGGCCACTGCTCCTGATGCAGGAGCGGCTCGTGCGCGCTCGGGCTCGTGGAGCAGGCGCTGACGAAAGCGAGGCCCGCGAGAGCGCAGGCGCCGAGAAGGAGTCGATTCATGCGGCGTGGGACCCGCGGCGCGGCCGATCCGCGTCCGTGGGTCCCACGTTCTAGCAAGGAGGGTGCCGCGCCGCCGTGCGCACGGCGACCCAGCCCGTTCTCAGTAGTTCCACTGCACCTGGAAGCCGATGCGATCCTCGTCCTCGGTGTCGCTGTAGGGCGCGCTGCGCGTGTTCGTGCGATGGAACGTGTGCGTGTACATCACCGCCACCTCCAGCTCCGGCCACGGCGACCACTCGAAGCCGAGGTCGAGCTCGCTGACCTCGTCGCGCGGTGCGTTGGTCGCGAACTTGCGCCCGCCGTCGTAGTAGTTCCAGCGCACGAAGGGGAACACGTTGCCCTTGGGGGTCTCGAGCGCGTAGTTGAACTGCACGTAGCCACCGTCGAGCGACTTGCGGCCCACCGCCGTCCCGGCCCCGTTCAGCTCCGGCCCACGGCCCCAGACCCACTCCGACTCGAAGCCGAAGGGCTGCGGGTAGAGCACCGCGGTCAGTCCCGCGCGCTCGTCGTCGATGCCATCGGCCTTGGCCGTCACGGCACCCGACGTGTTGACCACGAAGTCACCCGTGTAGGCCTGGATGCCCAGCTCGAGGATCTGGCCGTTGTCGAACTGCCACGGGTAGGACGCGCGAGCGATCCAGTGCGCCTCGCCGTTGCGGTCCGAGCGGTTGAGACCCTGACCCGAATACGCGCCGATCGCGACGACTCCGTAGTCGCCCGAGCCCTTGAGTCCACGCTTGATCAGGTCGCTGAACAGCGTGCGGATCTCCTTGGGAGCCCACATGAAGTAGACGCCGAGGTCGCGCTCGCCTTCGACCGCGGAGTTGAGCGCCTCGGGCCGCTCCATGGCCGCGCGGTTCTGGCTCGACTGCAGGTTGACAAAGCCGAAGGGCACCTTCGACTGGCCCAGCCGCAGGCGGTACTCCTTGTCGGTGTCGAAGGCGACGTCGGCGTACAGGTCGCGGTTCTGCAGGCCCTTGTCGCCCGCTCCGCCGACCGTGCCGAACATGTCGAGCTGCGCGTACAGGTAGACGTGCTCCGTGACGTTGCCGGAGAAGATGAAGCGTCCGCGCCGGATGCCGAAGGTGTCCTGCTCGGTGACCGTGCTGTCGTTGCCGACGACCAGATCCGGCGTCATGTCCTTGTTGAAGAGCGTCGTGTAGCGGAACTGGGTGTAGCCGCGCAGCCCGATCTTCTCGTACCACTTGCCCTTGAGCGCCTGCTCGATCGTCGCCTTGGGGCTGGGTTGCTCCGCGATCTTCTTCTCGAGCTCGGCGATGCGCCGCTCGAAGTCGGCCTGCAGCTTGCGCAGCGCCTCGTCGTACCCGGCCGTGGCCGGCTCCTGGGCGAGGCCGACGGCGGGGGCGGCGAGCAGGGCGAGGGCGGCGAAGGCGGATCGGGCGGCGGTCGGCATGGGCGCGGGGCTGGGGTGGGGGTTGCGCCCGCCCGAGGACCCCCGAGCGAGCGCGGAAGAGCCTCGCCGCGCTCTGTAAAGGCCTTAACAAGGCCAGATAAGAATGTCAGGGCCGCGACAAGCCCGCGTGCAGGAAGGCCCCGATTGGGCGGCTTGCCGTGCCGTTCGTGAAGACCACACGAAGCCGTTGACCGCGCCTTGAGCGGATCTTGAAGGACTGCGCCGCCCGTTTCAGTCGCCGATCGAGCGCCGACCGGTGCCGAGCATCCGCTCGACTCCGTCGTTCCCGTCGATCTCGAGCACGAGGTCCTTCAGCAGGCCGTCTTGCAGGTCGTAGACGAGGCCGTGGAGCATCGGCCGGCGCCCGCGCTTCCACGCCCCCTGCACGATCGGCGTGCGCGCGAGGTTGTAGACCTGACGCAGCACGTTGAGCTCGACCACGCGCCGGAAGCGCCGCTCGTCGTCCGGCTGCCGCGCGAGCTCCTGCTCGTGGCGGCTGCACGTGTCGCGGATCCCCGCGAGCCAGTGGTCGACGAGGCCGTAGCTCTGGCTGCCCATCGCGGCCTTGACGCCGCCGCACTCGTAGTGGCCGCACACGATCACGTGCTTCACGTCGAGCACCTCGACCGCGTACTGCAGCACCGAGAGCAGGTTCAGGTCGACCGATCGCACCTGATTGGCGATGTTGCGGTGCACGAACATCTCGCCCGGAGCCACGCCCGTGAGCGTCTCGACCGGCACGCGACTGTCGCCGCAGCCGATGAACAGGAAGTGCGGCTCCTGCTTGCCCGCGCGGCGCGCGAAGAACTCGGGGTCCTTCGAAGTGATCTCGCTCACGATCGCGCGGTTGGTCTCGAACAGGCGCTTGAGGTTTTCCATGGTGGGCTCGTCAGGTGGCGGGCTCGTCGGGGAACTTGAAACCCACGAGGCGCAGGTCGATGCCGCGCTGCAGCGCGATCTGGCGGAAGTTGCCGATGTACTCGAGCACGTCGTGGTCGATGTACAGGCAGTGCGAGGCGTCGAGCTCGAGCCGCGAGCCCGCCTTCTGTTCCTCGAGCAGGCGCGTGATCGTGCCCTTGTTGAGGAACGACACGCGATCGTGGAGCTGCACGCGACGCAGCACGGCGCCGGAGTGGCTCACGACCGTGAAGCACGGGTCGCGCAGCTGGTCGAACAGGATGAAGGCGAAGCCCGTCGCCAGTCCGATGCCGATGCCGTGCAGCAGGTCCGTCAGCAGGATCGCGATCACCGTGACGAGGAACGGCACGAACTGCGGCGGCCCTTGCGCCCAGACCGCACGCACGACCTTGGGGTGCGCGAGCTTGTAGCCCGTGTAGAGCAGGATCGCCGCCAGCGCCGCGAGCGGGATGTGGTTGAGCAGCGTCGACGCAAACACGACCGCGAGCGCGAGCCACAGGCCGTGCAGCAGCGCGGAGAGCTTGGTCTGGCTGCCCGCATCGATGTTCGCGGCGCTGCGCACGATCACGCCCGTGACGGGCAGGCCGCCCACCAGACCGGAGGCGACGTTGCCGACACCTTGCGCGACGAGCTCGCGGCTGGAAGGCGACTCGCGCCGGTGCGGGTCGAGCCGGTCGGTGGCCTCGAGGCTGAGCAGCGTCTCGAGGCTCGCGACGATGCCGATCGTCACGCCGAACTGCCAAGTCTCGTCGCGCGCGAAGGCCGACCAGTCCGGAAGCGAGAAGTGCGCCGCGAGATCGGAGAGCCGCGCGATCACCGGCAGCGTGACGAGGTGCTCGCCTGAAAGAGCCCAGTCCGCGTTGGCCAGCCCGAGCAGCGCATTGACGCCGACGCCGACGAGCACCGCGGCGAGCGGCCCGGGCAGGAGCCGCAGCTTGCGCAGCCCGGTGCGGTCCCAGAGGATCAGCACGGCGAGCGCGATCAGGCTCGTCACGATCGCGCCGCCGTGCGTGGCGTGCAGCGCGTGCTCGAGCGCGGTGAAGGTCGTGTCGCCGTCGCGCTGCACGAACGATTCGTCGCCCTCGAAGTCGTGGTCGTAGCCGACCGCGTGCGGAAGCTGCTTCAGCACGAGGATCAGGCCGATGGCCGCGAGCATCCCGCGCACCACCGCGGACGGGAAGTAGCGTCCGATCTGGCCCGCGCGCGCGAGCCCGAGCACGATCTGCAGCGCACCGCCGATCACCACCGAGGCGAGGAACGCCTCGAACGAGCCGAGCGCGGCGATTGCGGTCACCACGATCGCCGTCAGGCCCGCGGCGGGACCGCTCACCATCAGCTGCGAACCGCTGAGCGCGCCGACGACGAGCCCGCCGACGACGCCCGCGATCAGCCCGGAGAACATCGGCGCGTTCGACGCGAGCGCGATGCCCAGGCACAGCGGCAGCGCGACCAGGAACACGACCGCCGAGCCCGGCACGTCCGCGCGCCAGCTCTGGCGCATGGTCGGCAGCAGGCGCTCGGCCTGCGGCGACGGGGTCGCGCGCTGCATCGGTCGTTGCAGTCGGCGGACGACGCTCTCGATCCAAGTCATGGTTGGCCTGTGATGCGGAAGAGCTGCGTGGGCGCGGCGAGTCGGAGCGTGAGGGGCACTCGCGCGGCGCGGGATTGTGTCAAAGGAACCCCGGCTGTCCACGCCCGAGACAGAACCCCGACGCGCGCCTGCGCGACGCCTCTCACAAATGTGAAGTGCCGCGCGCCCGCGGCGTGCGCTCGTTCACGAAGCGCCGGAGCAGGCCGGGAAATCCAGCACGAACTCCGTGCCGCCGCCGCGTGCGCCGAGCACCTCGATCGTGCCGCCCGCACGCTGCACGAGCGTCGCGACCGTGGTCAGGCCCAGACCCGAGCCGCGCCCGGCGGGCTTGGTGCTGAAGCGCGGCTCGAAGAT
>JABWBL010000036.1 GCA_013360535.1 Planctomycetaceae bacterium | reverse complement strand
GTGGGCTCGGGAGCGATGGGAGCGTGGGTGACGGCACCGGCGATTCCGGAGCCGCCGGTGCCTGCGTCTTCGAGGAGCGCTTCGACGAGGACGCGACCACGTGGCCGGCGAGCTGGTCCATCGCCGGCGGGGTCGCGGTCGCCGACGTCGTCGGGGGTCGGGGTCGGCTCGTTCCGGTGACCAGCGACTACGCGCTCGCGCGGATGTTCGTGCCCCTCGTCGGCTGTGTGGATGCCGAGGTGACGTTCCGCTTCGAGATGACCGACGGCAGCTCGCAGGGTATCGGGGTGTACCTGCGGCAGAACGGAGGACACCTTCAGCGCACCGAGCCGCCGGGGAGCGGGTACGCCGTGTTCATCGAAGCCTTCCGTGCTCCGGAGGGCATCGGCGTGTGGCACGAGCTCGACGGCGTGGAGCGCGCGATCGAACCGATCGAGCCGCTGGCGATCGATCCTGGCGTCGTCTACCGCGCCCGTTTCCGGCTGACGCAGAACGACGCGAGCACCACGACGTTGCAGGCGCGCGCATGGCGTGACGACGAGTCGGAGCCGAGCTCGTGGCAAGTCGAGCGAACGGACCGGACGCCGAGCCTTCAGGGTCGTTCGGGCGGTCTGGCGATCGACGCGTACAGCGCACGGACGAGCGGCGCGGCCGCGGATCTCTTCGTGGACGACGTCGTGGTGACGGCAATGCCCTGAGAGGGTCGCTCAAACTGAGAGGGTCGCTCAAAACACGTCGCGGTGCCTCGCAGGCGGCGCAGCATCGGCAGCGGCGTCCGCTCCCGCTCGAAATACCACTCGGTATTCCTCGGGTCGCGTCCTTGCTGTCGACGCTGCGACGCTCTGCGATCCATCCGCTCGATATTCTGAGCGACCCTCTGAGCGTAGTTGCGACGCCGGTCGTCGCCCTTCGTCAGAAGCACGTGCAGCGAGCTGCGGCGCCCGCGACGCACATCTCACCCGGCAAGCACGAGACGCCGCAGCCACAGGCAGCTTCGGAGCAGGCTTGGCAGGTGCCGCCGCAGCACGCGCCGAAGCTGCCGCACGCGACGCCGCTTCGTCAGGCGCTGCTGCAGGGTCCGCGATTCAGGGCAGACCGGCGGAAGCGAGGTCGGCGAGCTGGGCGTCGAGCACCGAGCGATCTCGATAGAAGTTGGCCTGTCGCCAGCGATCACGATTCAGCTGTGGTTGGAGGGTGCGGGCCCGGGCGACGGCGGCGCGGGCTTCGTCGTGGCGTCCGAGACGGACGTAGTTGATGGCCTGGAGAAGCCGGACGGCCGGCAGCTCGATGGCCTCGTCGAGCGCGGCGACCGACTCTGCGTGGCGTCCGCCGACGGCGAGCGCCCAACCGCGGAGTTGCTGATAGTACGAGCGATTGGCGGGGTCGGCGCGCAGGGCGGTCTCGAGCATGCGAAGCGCGTCGCTGGTCTGGCAGGCGAGGATGGGAATGGTGGCGAGATCGCCGGTCTGGAATGCGTCGTAGGGGGCGAGCGCGCGTGTGGTCTCCATCTCGCGAAAGGCACGCGGCCAATCGCCTTCTTGGGCGCTGACATAGGCATTGAGCCAATGAGCCAGTCGGCTTTCGAGCGGCGACAGATGCGGATGGGCGAGGGCGCGGCGAACGAGCTCGCCGGCTCGGGCGTAATCGACGTCCGCGGTGTCGCCGAGATAGAGATAGGGACGCATGAAGTGATAGAAGCCCAGCTTCGCGAGCAGGAGCGCGGAGTCCGGGAACACGGCCAGTCCGCTCCTCCACACCTCGCCGGCGCGCTCGTTGTCCTGAGGCGTCAGGCGCATGTAGAGCTCGTGGCCGCGAAGGTAATAGTCGTACTCGACGAGGTGCGTGGAATCTGTCCCCCAAGTCGCCCTGTATTGGGCTCTCTTGATCTGGCCGTACTCGCCCGTGAGCGCTCCTACGATGCGTCCGGCAATCTCGTCCTGGAGAGCCCACGGGTCCGAGCCGGTCCGGTCCAATCGTTCGGCCCAGACGTCGGCCCCCGTCCGGACTTCGACGAGGCGAGCGGTGATTCGGACCTGCTGCGCGTCTTTGCGCACGGAGCCCGTCAGCACGTAGCCGACGCCGAGCTCGCGGCCGATTCGCTGCTCGTCGAGCGGCGCACCGGCGTCGCTGGCGGCGGCGCCGTGGAAGCGGACGGAGAGGTCGGGGGCCCGGGCGAGCATCGAGACGATGTCCTCGGTGACGCCGGCGCTGAAATAGGCATTCGCGGGATCGCCCGCCGTGGTGAATGGGAGCACTGCAATCGACGGGGGAGAGGTGACCCCGCTCGCCGAACCGGCAGGCGTGCTCGGGGGCTGGGGATCGCGTCGCGAGACCGGGACGAGCCCGCGTGTCGCGATCCAGACCATTGCGAGCCCGAAGACGACGACGGGAATCACGGCGAGCCAAGCTCGCGAACGGATGCGAGCTCGATTGTGGCCCGGAATGGTGGGGGCGGTGGGTGCGCGTCGAGCCGGGGTCGCGACGTGCGCGATGCGCTCGAGCTCGGCGGCAACCTCGGACATCTCGGGACGACTCTCCGGCGTTCGGTCGAGCATCCGGAGAATGAGCGCATCGAGCGCCGGATCGATCTCCGGGTTCGCCGTCCGGGGCGCGGGGGCGTCGTCTTGGTGTCGTGCGACCAGCGAGGCGACGACCGAGCCGGCTTCGAACGCGTGACGCCCGGTCGCCAGCTCGTAGAGGACGAGCCCGAGCGAGTACACGTCGCTCGCGGGTCCGGCCACCTCCGCGCGTGCTTGCTCGGGCGACATGTACCAAGGCGTGCCGACGAGGGCGCCTGACTCGCGGCCCGTTCGAGCCGAGCCGCCTCCACCGTGCTCGGGTCGCGCCAAGCGTGCGATGCCGAAATCGAGCACTTTTGCGTACCCGTCGTCGCGCAGCATGATGTTGGCCGGCTTGACGTCGCGATGGACCACACCGGCTGCGTGTGCGGCGGCGAGCGCCTGCGCGACTTGAGCGATCGCCCCCACGTGCGAGAGGGCAGGCCGTCCCGGCACGAGCAGCGCCGCGAGCGTACGCCCCTCGACGAGCTCCATCGCGATGAAGGGCCGGCCATCGGCGGTGCCGAAGTCGAGCACCGTGCAGATGTGCGGGTGATTGAGCGACGAGGTGGTGCGTGCCTCTTTGTGGAAGCGAGCGATGGCCTCGGGGTCACCGGCGGCCTCGCGGGGTAGAAGCTTGAGCGCGACGCGGCGGCCGACGCTCTTCTGCTCGGCGAGGAACACGACCCCCATGCCACCCTGGCCGAGCGACTCGAGGATGCGGAAATCGCCGATTTCCCGCGGCCCTTCGTCACCGGCCGCCGGGCGCCACAGGCCGCGCTCGACGAGTGCACGCACGCGGCGGCGCAGTTCCGTCGCGTGTTCCGGCTGGCTCGCGCAGAGCTCGTCGAGCACCGCCGCCGCGGACGACGGGTCGCTCTCGGCGCGCTCGAGGTAGTTGAAGACGAGCTCGTCGAGCGGGTCGGAGGAGTCGTGGGGGAGGGAGCTGGACATCGCCGGGCGCTCGGCTCCGAGTCGATCTTGATCGGGCCTTGACGATGCTACCGCACGCTTCGGCCCGCGGCTCGACCGCTCGCCATGAAGCTCCCCCTGCTCGTCCTCGTGAGCGCGGCCCCGCTGGTCGCGCTCGTCGCCTGTTCCAAGGATCCGCTGCCCGGCCAGACCGAGGAGGTGCCGACGGTCGAAGGCGACGTTCCGGTCGAGGTGCGGCTCGCGGCCACGAAGCTGTGCGCGCGTTTGGGCAAGACCACGACGGGCGCGTGGGTGTGGGACACCGAAGACAAGAACTGGGAGGTCGCGATCCACGGCCTCGCGCGCAAGGCCGAGCTCGACATCCTTCCCGACGGGACGTTCTCGGAGCTCGAGCTCGTGTACACGTACGCGGAGCTCGCGAGCGCGCTGCCCGACGTCGCGGAGAAGGTGCGCGCGCGCTGTGGCGACCAGCATGTGCTGATCGAGCTCTCGCTGCGCAAGCCCGAACACCTCGACACGCTGCCCGAGCTGCCGGGCGCGTGGAAGCTCGACGGCGTCGTGCTCGAGTTCCAGGGGCCGGGCCGCGGCGACTTCGAGATGGACGCGCGCGGAATGATCGTGTCGCACCCCGTCGACGATCGCGAGAGCGAGCGCTGATCCGACGCCCGGCCGAAAAGAGAGCGGAGCCGCGCACCGGGAAGGCGCGCGGCTCCGCAATTCCCGTCCGGTCAGGTCACGGAGCGAGAGTCACGGCGATCGCGTCGCTCATCACGCGGTTTTCCGGGCTGCCGTTGTCGCGGACGGAGGCCTGGAAGTAGAGCGTCATGCCCGCCGTGAGCGGCATCGCGAGCGCGGCCGGGTGGCCGGTCGCGAACGTCTGGAGGTCGACCGAGAGCGAGCCGTCGCAGCCGCCGGCGGTGCCGCCGGTGTACTGCGCCTGACCCATGCGCTGGCGCGGAGCCGCGATGCACAGGTAACCGGCGGCGAAGGGCATGCTCGTCGGAGCGATCCCGTAGTACAGGAGACCGTTGCGGTTGCCATCGACGCCCGAGGCGCTGATGACGAAGCCGCTGGCGGCCGCGGCGCTCGGGCTGCCGGTCGCCGACAGCGTCGGCACGCAACCGTTGAGCGACGTGCCGGCCGTGCAGTAGTTGCCGTACTCCTGCGCGCAGCCCGCGGGGAAGTTGAGGTCGAAGCGCTTGATCTCGCCGACGTCGCCGTTGGCGTTGTCGTTGACGAGCAGGTTCCACGTGCCGTTCGCGTCCTCGCCGTCGAACAGGCCCAGGTTGCCGTCCGGGCGCAGGCTCACCGCGACCACGTTGTTCGAGAACGCGTAGGAGCCGATCACGTTCGGGCTCGCCATGCTGAACGTGGTGCCGTTGAAGACGTTGTCGGTGCTGCCGCCGCGGCGGTTGGAGAGGTCGACGATCGTGCCGAGCGGCGACTGGACCTGGATCAGCATGTCGGCGCTCCAGGTGTGGGTGACCTCGATGTACACCGTCAGCCCGGAGATGACCGAGGGGCCACCCGAGATCGTCAGCGGCGAGGACACCGTCGAGTTGTCGACGATCGCGACCGCCGTCGGGCCGGTCGAGAACGTCGTCGGGGCGCCGAAGGACGGCGGGATCGAGAGCGCGAAGCCGTCGGTGATCGTGAGCGTCCAGTCGCTGAGCACGCCGACGTCTCCCGAGGCCGTGTCCTGGATCTCGAGCGTCCACACGCCGTTGGGGTCCTCACCCGCGAGCGAGCCGTTGAGCGGCGCTTCGGGGCGCAGGTCGGGCGCGGCGACGAGGTTGGTGAACACGTAGGAGCCGATCGGGTTCGCCGACTGGTCGTCGAACAGCGTGCCGTTGAACACGTCGTCGTTGCTGCCGCCGCGGCCGCTCGAGAGCGGGACGATCGTGCCCGAGGGCGACACGAGCCGGATCTGCATGTCCGCGCACCACGTGTGCGTGGCCGCGATCGTGACGTCGACGTCGAACGTGCTCGCGCCGACGCCCGAGACCGTGATCGTGTCGCTGACCGTCGTGTTGTCGACGATCGCGAGCGCGGGCGAGTTCGAGAACGTGAACGTCGCGCCGGCGACGCCGTACTCGAGCGCACCACAGGCGCCGGGCGTGTTCGTGTTCGGGGCGACGATGAAGCTCGGGGCGTTCGTGCCCTGGGCGCCCGTCGCCGCCTGCGGAGCGCGGTCGGCTTCCAGCTGGCGCAGGATGCGCTCGCGGCGCAGCTTGAGCACCGCCGTCATCGGCGTCGCGGGAGCCTGGAGCGCCTGCTCGATGCGCGCGAGCTCCAGCTTGAGGTCGTTGGTGCGGGCGAAGCCCGGAGCGGCGAGCGAGAGGGCTGCGGCCGCGAAAAGCGTGGATCGAAGCATGTCGGAGGGGTTCCTGAGACTGAAGGTGAAACGGGAAGGAAGGGGGGGGCTGGCTCCTGCTCCGGCGCCCCCGAAGCCCCGATCCTGCACGCGCGGGGCGAATCGCGAAAGGTCCGAGTTGCAACTTTTCGGTTGGAACCGCAAACGCTGCGCAAAATGGGACATCCTTGGCGCTCCGGCGGAGAAGCCGGGGAAAAGCGCGCGGCCCGTGCCTCGACAGGAGGCCCGGGCCACGCTTGCGGAGGGGGACGGCGAGGCGCTCAGCGCGCGCGGGAGCGGTGCTGCTCGATCAGCTTCTCGACCACCTCGGGCTCCGCCAGCGTCGACGTGTCGCCGAGGCCCGTGTACTCGCCCGCGGCGATCTTGCGCAGGATGCGGCGCATGATCTTGCCCGAGCGTGTCTTCGGCAGGCCCGGCGCGACGTGGATCACGTCCGGCATCGCGAAGCCGCCGATCTTGTGGCGCACCTGTTCCTTGAGCGCGCCCTCGAGCTCCGCCGCGTTCGCCTTCGCGAACTCCGCCGTCAGCAGCACATAGGCGTAGATGCCCTGACCCTTGATGTCGTGCGGGCAACCGACGACCGCCGCCTCCGCGACCGCCTCGTGCGCGACCAGCGCGCTCTCGACCTCCGCCGTGCCGAGCCGGTGCCCCGACACGTTGAGCACGTCGTCGATGCGGCCCGTGATCCAGTAGTAGCCGTCCTCGTCGCGCGTGCAGCCGTCGCCGGTGAAGTAGTAGCCCTTGTACTGCGTGAAGTACGTCTCCTTGAAGCGCTGGTGGTCGCCCCACACCGTGCGCGCCTGCCCCGGCCACGGAGTCGCGAGGCACAACGCTCCCGAGACGCCATTGCCCTCGAGCAACTTGCCGCTTTCCGGATCGAGGACCACCGGCTTCACGCCGAACAGCGGCAACGTCGCGCTGCCCGGCTTCGTGTCGGTCGCGCCCGGCAGGGGCGAGATCAGGATGCCGCCGGTTTCCGTCTGCCACCACGTGTCGACCACCGCGCAACGCCCGTCGCCGACGACGTCGTGGTACCAGCGCCACACCTCGGGATTGATCGGCTCGCCGACCGAACCGAGGATGCGCAGCGACTTGCGCGAGTGCCGCTTCACGGGCTCGTCCCCGAACTGCGCGATCGCACGCAGCGCCGTCGGGGCCGTGTAGAAGATGTTGATGCCGAGCTCGTCGACCATGCGCCAGTAGCGGCCCGGATCGGGATAGGTCGGCGTCGACTCGAACATCACCGTCGTCGCGCCGTTGGCGAGCGGACCGTACACGATGTAGCTGTGCCCCGTGACCCAGCCGACGTCCGCCGCGCAGCAGTAGATGTCGCCGTCGTGGTAGTCGAACACGAGGCGGTGCGTCATCGACGCGTACACCATGTACCCGCCGGTCGTGTGCATCAGGCCCTTGGGTTTGCCCGTCGAGCCCGACGTGTAGAGGATGAAGAGCGGATCCTCCGCGCCCATCCACGCGACCGTCGAGGTCGAGCGGTGGCGCTTCATCTCCGTGTCGAGCCAGTGGTCGCGTCCGGCGCGCATCGGCACCTCGCTCTCCGTGCGGCGCGCGACGAGCACGCTCTCCACCATGTCGAGCCCGTCGATCGCGCGGTCGGCGATCGCCTTGAGCGGAATCTTGCGCCCGCCGCGCAGGCCCTCGTTCGCCGTGAACAGCACCTTGCACTGCGCGTCGACGATGCGATCGCGCAGCGATTCCGCCGAAAAACCGCCGAACACCACCGAGTGGATCGCTCCGATGCGCGCGCACGCCAGCATCGCGTACACCGTCTCGGGAATCATCGGCATGTAGATGCACACGCGATCGCCCTTCTTCACGCCGTGGGCGAGCAGCACGTTCGCGACGCGGCACACCTCGTGCTTCAGCTCGCGGTACGTGATGTGGCGGTAGACACCCGGCTCGTCCGCGGCCCACAGGATCGCCGTCTGCTCGCCACGCTTCTCCAGGTGCCGGTCGACGCAGTTGTAGCAGGCGTTGAGCCGCCCGCCGGAGAACCACGCGAAGTCGACTTCCTCGTAATCGGCGTCGAACACCGTCGTCCACGGGTGGAACCAGTCGAGCGCCATCGCCTGCTCGCCCCAGAACGCCTCGGGGTTCTCGAGCGAGCGCCTGTACAGCGCCTCGTACTGCTCACGCGACGCGACGTGCGCACCCTCGCGGATGTGCGGCTTGACCGGATACAGATCCTTCGACATGGGGCGGGCTCTCTCGGGTTGCTTGCGCGCCGGATTTCGCTCCGCGCGCGCTCCCGCGCACGCTAGCCCGTCCTGCGGCGCAGCGCCACTCCACCGAAGGCAGAGCGGGCTCGCCGAACGTCTCGGCGAGCCCTCGCTCTCGGTTCTCCCGACCTCAGCGCACCAGCGTGAAGGCCGAGTTCGTGCGTTGCACGAGCGCGTTCGCCGCGCCGTCGATCTCGTAGCCCTGGAAGATGCGCAGCCAGCCCGGCGGCGCAAAAGCCGGCACCGTCAGGTCGAGCGCGAGCGAGCCCGTGTTCGGGATGAGCCCGAGCGGATGGATGCGGATGCGGTTGTTGAGCCGCTCGATCTCGACCACCTCGTCGTCGACGACCAGCGGCACGTGGCCCTGCTGGAGCCGCAGCACGAAGCCCGGCTGGGCGTGCGTGACGAACTGCACGGCATTGCCAGCCTGCGGAACGCCGAGGAATTCGAGCGTCGGATCGGCCGGCACCGCGAGCGTCGCCGCGCCGGAGATGTCGGGCGAGCTCGGGTCACCGGCGACGATCGTCACGCCGGAGTGCCGCAGCTCGCCACCGAAGGCGACGTACACACCGGAGCCGTCGCTCAGCAGGCCTTGGCCCAAGTCGGGCGCTCCGGCCAGGCCACCGCGGAAAGAGTCCGTCGAGATGCCGGCGATGACGCACGAGCTGGTCGCGTCGATCCGCGCGCCGTGTCCACCGTCGCCACCTTCCATGCCGCACAGGTTCGTGCCGTTCGAGCCGTTGCCACCGAGCGCCGAAGAGCGCGCGGCGTGAACTCGCCCGAAATTCTGCACGCTGAGCCCGTGGCCGCCGAAGTTGCCTTCCCAGCAGCCGCTGCCCGGCACCTTGCCGCCGTTGCCGCCCTGAACGCGCGAGCTCGAGAGCTCGACTCGCGAGCCGCTCACGACGAGTCCTGCGGCTCCCGACCAGTTGGCCAAGCCCATCGCCGGCGCGATCAGCTCGCAGCGCTGGAAGCGCACGTCGAGGCTCGCCGTGACGACGGCCAGATGGTACTGGGCGGAGTTGATGATCGCCGACGGCGTGGTCGTCGCGAGGATCGAATCGAACAGCACCGGTCCACCGCACGCGGTGACGGAGATCTGGCGCGTCCGCAGGTTCGCGAGCGCCGCAACGCTCCCCTGCGGAACGCCCGCGACCGTCACGTTGCCCGTCTGCACGAGGCCCGTGCCGAGCACGAACAGCCCCTTGTCGAGCGTGAACGCCGCGTACGTGCCGTCGCGCACGAGCACGCGGTCGCCGGGACTCGCCGCGGCGATCGCCGCGCCGATGTCCGTGAAGTTCACTCCCGCTCCACCGCTGTCGTCCACGACCCACGTCGTGGCCTGCCCGTAGGCGAGCGGAGCGAGAGCGAGCGCCAGAGCCACTTTCGAGATTGCGAACGTCATTTTGTCTCCCCGTGGCGAGGGTCGTCGCCACGCTCCGAATCTACCCGCGTTCCCAACGCATGGGCGCCTGACGACTCGGTCACGCGGTGGACCTCCAGGGCGATGTGGCCGGAGGGACTGCCGCAGCAGCCTGTTGCCGCTAGCATGCGTGGGTCGAGTTCAAGCTCCTCACCGGCTCCGGTCACTCTCCTTCCCCTGAGGGTCCAAGGCATGGAAACGCCCCTCTCGCAGCTTGCTTCCGAAAGCGCCCCGACTCCGCGCCGCGATGGGCCGCGCTTCGCGCTCGCGACCTGGCTGTTCGCGACGCTCGCCCTGCTGGCGACGACGTCGGCGTGCGCGATCTTCGTCACGGTCGTGGTCGCGATCCGCACCGCACTTGCTGGAGAGCGCTCGACCGAGGCCATCACGCAGGCCGCCCTCGAAGCCGTCGACTCCGCGCCGTTCCTGTGGGTGAGCCTCGTCGTCTCGCAGCTCACGCTGCTCGCCGGCGTCGCGCTCGCGTGCCGCTGGTTGCGAGTTCCGGCCCGGGAGCGACTGGGCTTCGTTCCGCCGGGCCTGTCCCTCGTGGATTCGCTCGCGCTCGGACTCGCGACGGCGGTGCCTTTCGCGCTCGGACTGGGTGCCGCGACTCTCGCGAGTCTCGCGCTCGGCACGACGGAGGACTCGCTTCTCGGGCTCGAGCGCATGTGGCTCGAAGGCGGGCGCGTCGGGAGCGTCCTGTGGGTCCTCCTGATCGCGCTCTTGCCCGGTCTTGCCGAGGAATTCCTCTACCGCGGTCTCCTGCAACGGGGCCTGCTCCAGCGCTGGAGCCCCGCGGCCGCGATCCTCACGAGCACGCTGCTGTTCGCGCTCGTGCACGGCGAGCTCCCGGCGATCGTCTTCATCGTGCCCGTCGGCCTGTGGTTTGGCGTCGTGGCCTGGCGCACGGGCTCGGTCTGGCCGACGATTCTGATGCACGCAGGCATGAACGGCCTGTGGACCGCGGCGATGATGACGTGGCATCGCCAACCCGCGTCGCAGCCGATGCTCACCGCGTGCGGTTGGGTGCTGCTCGCGCTCGGGTTCGTGGCGCTGCCCTTCGCGATTCGTACGTTGCGTCGCGAGCAGAGCCCCGCGCGAGTTCCGGCGCGCGAGGCCTCACGCTCGGGCACGTGGCGACTCGCCGGAGCGGTCGCCGTCGCCGCGCTGCTCGCCTTCGTGTTCCTTCCCGCGGAACGGCCGCCGCAAGAGCGCACCGCCAGCGCGCCCGCTCCATCCGAGAACCGCGCGCCCACCCTGGCCGAGCTCGAGGAAAGCGTCGTCGCCACGACGAGCTGTCCCGCGCTGGGCGACGCAGGCACGATCGAGCTCGAGCTCACCCCGGGCCGCGCGACGCGCGTCCAGCTTCCACCCAACCTCGCGGGAGTCGAGGACGTCGTCGTGCAACTCGATGCCCAAGCCTGCACCGTCTGGCTCGCCTACGCTGGCGAACGCAGCGGCAAGGGCGTGCACACCCGCCCGCGCGGCATCGTCGAACAACTCGTCTCCGGCCAGCCGACGCTGCTCCGCATCGAACTTTCCGAAGGCGTCGGCCCGGTGCTCGCGCGCCTCACGCTCGAGGACGACGCCTCCACCAAGGACACCCGCATCGCCCGCGCCCTCGACGCCGGCTGGGCCGTCCGCGGCCGCAAGTAGCCGCAGCGTTCGATTCGTGGCGCGTCCACTCAGTCCACGATGCTCAAGCGCAGCTCGACGCTCGTGACCCGAGTGGCGACGATCAACGCACGAGTTGAGCCTGCAATTCGACGGGCCCTCCGCCGGCGCCGATCTCGAAGACGAACCCCGACTCGCCGTCGGGGGCCACGATCTTGGGGAGCTCGATGCTGACCTGATACCGGCCCGGCTCGAGGCCGCTGATGCGATACGGCGGGACCATCGACGTGGTCACGAGCGAGTCGTAGCTCGACGCGTTGCGGCCGCTGAGTCGGCCGAGCGCGTAGCGCACACGGCCATCGAAGACGGTGCCGTCGAGACCGTCGAATTTCAGGCGCACTTCACCCACGGGGGCGAGCGTCAGCTCGAATTCGTTCCCACTGGCCTGGACATCGACATCGGGAGCCTGTTGTGGATCCGCCGGGTGCCAAGTGCGCGTGGGGAACACGAGCACACGAGCGCGGTACCGACCGACCGGAACTCCGTCGAGTTGCGAGACTCCGTCCTCCGTTGGCGCGAGCGCGAACTTGTGGGTCGTTCCGTCGGCAGCCTGCAGGTGCAGTTGAGCGTGAGGGAACTCCATCGGAGCCTCGATAGACGCGGCGTGACGCAAGCGAATGGCGAGCGACGCGAAACCCGCCGCGGTCCGCTGCATGGGCACAGCCACGACGCTCGGCGATCCGAGAAGGCGCGGCAACGCAAACGAGCCGCGCGAGGGCGCATATCCAGGGGCTTTCACCTCGTACGCCAGCGATTCGACCGATTGGGCTTCGATCGCCGCAGCGACCAGCGCGAGCTTCGACCCAGCTTGCGGCGCCGCCAGCTCGACGTTTCCCGTGGCGAGCAGCACCGGAAGTCCCGCAGCCGTCATCTCTCCGGCCGCGCCGCCGCTCCACCAACGCAGGTCGAATTCCCCGAACTCGCCCGCCGGAAGGTCTCGTCCTTCCGGACCGGTGAGCGCCAGCCTCGCGCCGTAGAGCTGGGCCACCCGCAATTCCAACTCCCGCCCGCCGCCGTTCGCTGGAATCCACGCGGCCTGCTGGAGGAAGCCCTCGCCTCCGACGCTTAGGAGCACCGCTTCGTTCGGCCGCAGGCCCGCGATGCAGAATCGACCGTTCGCTTCGACGCTTGCGCTTCTCAAGCTCGGATCCCGGCGAGCGAGCTTGCGAAACACGAGTTCCGGCGGGTCCGGTTGGGTCAATCCGAGCGCGACGACACGCACCTTGGGCACGTCGGGAGCTCCGTCGGCCCGCATGACTCGTCCACAAAGCGTCGCGCCAGCTTCGAGCCGAATCTCGACCGGCCAGGACTCGTCACCGCGCAGCTCCCGAACCTCGCGCAGGTAGCCGCTCGCGATCACTCCAACGCCCTTGATGCTCTCCCCGCCGCCGAGGGCGAGTAATCCCCGTTCGTCCGTAGTGCCCGCATCGCGCCAGGAGTCGAGGTCGTCGCTCACTCGGACCTCGGCCCCGGCGACAGGTCCCCGATCGGTGGCGCTCAGGACGACGATGGAGTGCGACGGCGGCGAAGGTCGTTCGCTCGGATCGGCCGGGGTGGCGTCGACGGCCACGCGACCGCCGCCCGCTCCGAATTCCGCTGAGGGTTGCGAGTCGGAAGTCCGCTCGCCTGCGCCCGCGACCGGCGCGGCGGAATCCGCCCGATCTGGCTGCCAGAGCCAGATCGCCACGACGGCCCACGCCCCGAGCAGCAGGAGCGAGACGAATCCGATGAGCCGTCGGCGAGGCTCAGTCATGCTTGGAACTCCGGGAAACCACGGAACCCCGCCGCGCACTGGTGAATTCGTGCGAGGGCTGCAGTCCCGTGGAGGGCCTTGCGAGACGCTCGGTGCCCCGCGTTCTTCCCGCGATTTGCCCCGAGCGCCTACGCCTCGACGCGCACGCGCATGTCGACGGCGCAGAGGGAGCCGGGGAAGGCGAGGGCGGGGTTGATCTCGAGTTCGGCGATTTCGGGGTGGTCGATGGCGAGTTGCGAGAGGCGCTGGATGAGCTCGACGAGGGCGTCCTCGTCGATGCCTTCCTGGCCGCGGATGCCGGCGAGGATCGGCCAGCCCTTGATCTCGCGCAGGAGCTCGCGGGCGCGCACGTCGTTGACGGGGCAGAGCGCGAAGGAGACGTCCTTCAGGACCTCGACGTAGATGCCGCCGAGGCCAAACATCAGGACCGGGCCGTAGCTCGGGTCCTGCGTGAAGCCGATGACGACCTCGCGGCCGCCCTTGAGCATTTTCTGGATGTTGACGCCCTCGGCCTCGGGGTGGCGCAGCTTCTCGAAGGCGGCGCGCACGGCGGCTTCGTCGGCGAGGTTGAGGAGCACGCCACCGACGTCGGACTTGTGGGGGATCGAGGGCACCGAGAGCTTGGCGACGACGGGGTAGCCGACCTTGTCGGCGATCGCGACGGCTTCCTTGGGGCTCTGCGCGAGGCCACCGGGCACGACGGGCAGGCCGTAGGCGCGCGCGAGCTCGCGGCGGGCCTTCACGCCGAGCCAGCCGGGCTTGAGCGCGGACTTGGCGGCCTTGGCGTCGACGCGGAACTGGCGCACCTTGCCGATCGGACGCGCGAGGATGCGGCGGCGCTCGTCGAGCGCGGCCAGCGCGCGCACGGCGGACTCCGGATAGAGGTACACGGGAACCCAACCCTGCTGGGCCTCGCTCGAGATCGAGCGCAGGACCTCGTCGCGCGCCATGAAGCAGCCGACGACGGGCTTGGTCGACTCGCGCGCGGCCTCGAAGACGGCGCGGGCGACGACGACGGGATCGTGCGTGATGGGCGGCACGAAGATCACGATCACCTGATCGACGCTCGCATCTCGCAGGAGGACGCCGAGGGCCTTGCGGTAGTGCTCGGCGGTCGCGCCCGCGACCATGTCGACGGGGTTCTGCACGCTCGCTTCGGGCACGAGGATCGTGCGCAGCTCGGCGCGCGTGGCTTCGGAGAGTTGCGCCATCTCGAGGCCGGAGCCGACGATCGCGTCGGTGGCGAGGATCGCGGGGCCCCCGGCGTTGGTGAGCACGACCGTGCGATTTCCGGCCGGAATCGGCAGCTTCGAGAGCGCGAGGCCGACGTCGAAGAGCTCCTCGACCGAATCGACGCGCTGCACGCCGCATTCCTTGAGCAGCGCGTCGGCGGCGACGTCCGCACCGGCGAGCGAGCCCGTGTGGCTCGAGGCCGCGCGCGCGCCGGCGC
>JABWBL010000035.1 GCA_013360535.1 Planctomycetaceae bacterium | reverse complement strand
GGGAGCCACGGCTCCTCGCACCGTCCCGCCACGCGGCCCGCGCAGCGCCCGTCGCACGGCTCGCACGCCAAGCCCGCACACGCCGCCCATTCCTCGCATTCTTCCGGCGACTTCGGCGCCGGCGTCTGACCGGCGTTGACGTCTCCAAAGGGCGAGCGCCGCGACGTGCTGCATCACGTCGCGACGCTCGCTTCGTCGTGCAGGCCCTCTCTTACGGCCCGCCGACGTACGTCGCCGCGTTGCCGCGGGACGCTCCGTTCGCGTCGAGCCACGAGTCGAGCACGATGCCGCTCTGCGGATCGGCGAGGCGCCGGATGAGCGTGGCGCCGAGCGGGCCCGCGAACTCCGGATCGAGCGCGCCATCGCGCAGCGCGGCCGTGCTCCCCGGCACCAGCGCCGTGTGGTTGTTCGACCCGTTCGTCGCGCCCGAAGGCTCGACGATGCGGTCGAGGTTGAGCCGGACGCGCGCAGCGGAGAAGTTCGTCGAAGGCGCGACGCCACCGGCCCCGACACGATTGGCGAACGTGTCGAGCGGATTGACCGGCGCGCCTTGGTCGTCGAACAGGAACAGGCCCGTGCCGAGCCCGGCGGCCATGTGCGCGAAGAGCGGCGAATTCAGCTGGTTGCCCGTGTTGCGACCGAAGTGGTCGCGCAACAGCTGGAAGTCGAGCGCCTCGAAGTCGCCCGCCTGCATCGCCGTGCGGAACGCGTCGTACTGCGGCCCGAAGTTCTGCAGGCTCTCGGTCGTCAGGTGGCACGCGACGCAATAGCGCGGACCTTCGCGCGTCGGTTCGACGCGCCCGCGGATCGAGTGCGCCATGAACGCGTTGTGGCTGAGCGACGGGAAGCCGCTGGCCGGATTCGAGCTGCCGCCGTTGCGATCGGCGAACCAGAACACCTGGCTCTCCTGGTTGTTGCGGTCCTCCCACTTGAAGAACACCTTCGTGTTCGCGCTCATCTGCGTGATCTTCCCGCGCGCGCTGACGCCGAGCTGGAAGAAGAGCGGCGACTGGTAGGTGAAGTCCGCGTTGGCCTGCTTGAAGACGATGCGCTGGCCCGTGATGTTGCTGAAGTTCGCGCCCGTGTCGTACTCGCCGCCGAGGTGGCAGCCCATGCACGTGTTCGTCCACGACGAGTGGCACGAGGCGCAGTCCATCCGGTCGGAGTGGCTGAACCCCGGCGTCACGCCGTAGTCCTGGTGCGGCCCGATGCCGTTCGAGCCTTGTGCGTCGGCGCGACCCATCGCGAACGAGGCCTTGGAGCTGTACACGGCCTGCTGGGTGTTCGGGTTCGTGCGGCCGCTGTCGACCACGACGTCGCGTGTCTGCGGCAGGAAGTGCAGCGCGCCGTCGAGGCGGCTGCGCAGCCAGAACGAGCCATCCGGTGCCCTCCAGACGTGGTCGAGCAGGTTGCCCGCGGCGTCCAGCGCGAGCTCTTTCGACGTGCCGTCCCAGGCCTCGCCCTGCTGCGTCGAGGCATAGGCGTCGATCGTGCCGTGGCAGCTCTCGCAGCGGATGCCGATCTGCTGCTCCATGCGGCTCGCGATCTGGACACCGGGCGTGTTCACGTCGCCGCCGTGCAGGTCATAGCTGCCGTGGCAGTCGATGCAGCCCAGTCCCGCTTGCTGGTGCACGTCTTCGGGCGTGTCGTCGCGTCCATCGCCGTCGTAATCCTCGCGAGCGAGGTACTGGTTGGCGTTGCGCCCGTTGAACGTGTGGTTGCCGACCGCGGGATCAAAAAGCCGCGGGTCGTTGGCGGTCGTCTGGTTCGTGACCGGATTTGCCGGGTATTGCCGGTGGTTTCGCACGTCCGCGTTCTGGTCGAGGCGGATGCCCCAGTACTGCATGACGGTGCGGTTCGAGCCTTGGTGGCAGCCCGCGCAAGTCGCGTCGTCGATGCCTGGCACCTGCGCGCCCGAAGGCAGCGTGCGCGCGACGCTCGCGATCCGGTGCGAGCGCACGTGCGGCCGTTCGGGCTCGTCGATGTCGTCGGGATCGAGCGGCTCGAGCCGGTTGATGTTGGCGTCGAGGCTCCCGCTGCGGCCGCCGAGGCTGTAGGGCATGTGGCATGCGCTGCAGCCCGAAGAGCGGAAGTCGCCGGCCCGGTTGTTGGCTCCGGCGCTTCCAAGGTGGCAGTCGCCGCAAGTGAACGAGACTTGCTCGTGGAAGAGCGACGCGAGCGGCGAGTCGGGAATGACGGTGCGATCGGGGTTGAGCCCCGACGCGATCGCGTTGGCGAGATACAGGTTGTTGTTGTGGATCGCCTGGGCGCCGGTAGCGCCAAAGACGCTGAAGACCGGGTACTCGATCAGGCGCCCGACCTCGCCGACGGCCGCGGAAACGGCGCTGAAATCGGCGTCGGTGACGGCGCGGAAGGACGTGTCCGAAGCGGTGTCGTTGTGCAGGCCCGCGCTCTCGGGCACGCGGCTCTCGGCGCCGATCGCGTAGGCGGCCCCGGACAAGATGCCCGCCTCAGTCGCGAGCAGGCTCGCCGCCACTTCCTCCGAATGCGCCGCGTGGCACTGGCCACAGCTCTGCCCGAGCGTGACGACGCGCAAGTCGCCCGGATTGATGAAGCGCAGGTACTCGAGCGCGGTGAACGTGCGCCCGTTGGCCACGTAGTCGGGGAACTTGTCGATCCCCGCGAGCGTGAGGCGATTGAAGTAGGCGCGCCTGTCGGTCAGGAGCTTCTGGTCGTCGCCGATCTCAGGCGGCGGTGGAACGTGCGCGAGTTCGACCGAGTCGGCCGTCGGATCGCCGCCATGGCACGTCGTGCACGTGAGCATGTCGGCGGCGCCGAACGGATGCGGGTTCTCGAGCCCCGGCCCGGCGTAGTCGTTCTCCAGCGATCCGTTGTGGCACAGCATGCAGGACTCGGCGCGCTGCACCTGCAACGTGCCCGTCTCGCCGCTGCACCCGGCGAGCCACAGGCCCGCCACTCCCAGGATCCCCAGCCTGAGTCTCCACTCTCCCATGCCTTTCGCGCAGGCACCCCCATGCCTGCGCCTCCCCCTTCCCCGGTTGACGTATTTCGGCCGGAAAAACGCGGTTCTTGAGCCGCGCTCCTCAGTTGTTCAGTTCCGCCTGATCCCAGGTGCGCGGCAGGTGGCAACGATCGCAGCGATCGACCCAGCCGAGGCCCGCGTGGTTGGGGTTGATCGCGCGCGCGAGGTCGGACTGGTGGCAGGTCGCGCACTCCGTGTCGACCGGCAGGAACTTTCCGACTTCCGCGCCGACGTGACAACGCGCGCAGGCCGTCGCGGCGTGGACGCCGACGAGCGGGAAGCGCGTCTTGCGGTGCATCGCGATCATGCCCTGCGGCTGCCAGTTGCTCTCGATGTGGCAGGAGGCGCAGTCCGGACCCAGCGTCGCGAAGTGCACGTCCTCGTGACAACCGGCGCAGCCAAGCCGCTGGAACTCCTGCACCGGACCGCGATCGTTGTGGCAGCGCAGGCAGGTCGCGCGCTCGTGCGCTCCGTGGAGCGGCACTCCGGTCTCGGCCTCGTGATCGAAGTGGAAGTCGCCCGAGAGCGTCTGCCAGTCATCGCCGACGTGGCACAGCGAGCAGTCGGCGGGGAACGTGTCGTGGGGGAGCACCGGGCCGAGGCCGGACCACCACAGGTGCTGCTTCACCGCATCCTGCGACTGCGTGACGCAGGCGGTGATCCAGGCGGCGACGAGCACCGCGACGACCTTGGTGCGCAACGGGATTCTGGACAGCATCAGAAGCTCCTCTGCAGGTACAGGCCGAGCGCGAGCGCGTGTTCCCGGTCCCAGAACGTTCCTTCGACGTGGGCAGAGAAGCTCCACCCGGAGTCGGTCGAGTGCATGCGTCCCAGACGCACGCGATGTTGAGGCAGGTCATCGTTGGCGGACGTGAAGCCGACGATGTGCTGGTTGGAGAGCTCGTACTCGAGCGTCCACGAGCCGTGCGTGTCCGCGAGCCCGAGCAGCGCGCGACCGCCGATTTCCGAGCTGAACTGGCCGTTGGAGAGGAACGCGCGCAGGTCGACGAGCGAGCCGTCGGTGAGCGCGTCGCGGAGCTCGGCGCCGAGCTGCGCATCGAAGCCGTCGTCGTCCTCGTCGGTCCAGCCGCCGAGCCGCGCATTGCCCCGCAGGTTCCGCGAGAGCGGCGCGCGCGCTTCGACCGCGACCCGATCGCGGTGGTCGTTCTCGAGCTGCGTACCGAGCACCGGGAGGTACTCGTTGCGCTCCAGCTCCGGAAACTGCGTGTGCAGGTAGAGGAAGTCGAGCGAGCGCCCGTCGTCCCAGCGCTTGCCCAGCCGCGAGAGCACCTGAGTCGGCTCGAGCCCCGCGTCCTTGAAGTCATCGCCGGTCGTGTAGAGGTCGATCCACGCGGTCGTCACGAAGTTCCACGAGTCGCTCGGCAGGAGCCGCACATCGACCACGAACAGGTCGCGGTCCGCGTTCCCGTGGTGCAGCGACTTCTGGTAGCCCGCCGCGGCGGTGAACTGCTCGCTCTCGTCGTAGGACCAGCGGTAGAAGGCCGCGCCTTGGATGTCGATGCCGGTCTCGTACTCGGCGTCGGGCTCGGGAAGAAATCCGAGGCTCGCACCAAAGCGCGACCCACTGTCGGTGCGCGTCGTCCATTCCGCGCCGTCGATCACGCCGAACTCCGGCATGCCGCTCTGCAGGAAGCGCCCGAACTGCACACGCGCCGGAGCGAAGCGGTGGCCGCCGAACGACACCGCGAGGCGATCGACGCGCAGGCGGCTCTTGCGCTGGTCGTCGTCGTCGGGCACGTCGAAGTCGCGCCAGTTGAGCTCGCCGTCGAAGAGGATCGTCTCGCCGCGTCCGAGCGCGTTGTCGTAGAGCAGCGACGTGCCCGTGCGGTAGAACTGCGACGTGCGGTCGTCCTCGCTGCTCTGGAGCGCGTCCGCGATGAGGTACACGCGGCCCGTCATGCTCGCCGGTCGTTCGTCAGGTCGCAGCGGGCGCACGCGCGTCAGCAGCGGCTGCCCCTGGCGGTAGTCCTCGTCACGGTTGCGCCAGCGTTCGCCGCGACTTGCGGGCTGATCCTCAGGAGCACGCTTGGCCGAGTTTTCGCGCGTTTCCGACCCGGCTGGAGCCTCCAGGCGCTTCGCCGGAATGCGAGCTTCGCCGCGCGTTCCCGGCTCTGGCGCGAGCGTGAGGTCGTCGAGCTCGACGCGCGCGTTGCGCTCGCCCACCTGCAGCACGCGACCCTCGAAGGGCAGGCCCCCGCGCGGAAGGAAGCGCACACGATCGCCTTCGGCGAGCCCGTCGACGTTGCCACGGTCGACGATCACGCGACCCGACTGCGCGCTCGTGACACGCAACTCCACCAGCACGCGAGCGTCGTCTTCCTGGGCACGCGCGAGCGACGCGAGCAGCAGGAACCAGATCCACGCGAGTCGTCGCAGCATGCTAGCCCTTCCTCGTCCTCTTCCTCAGGCCCAGGTCTTCCTGCACTCCATGGCAATCGGCGCACTCGGTGCCGAGCGGCCGATAGCGAACGAACTCGAGGCCACGCGCGCGCACTTCGTGGTGGCACGCGGAGCACTCCAGGCGCGAGTGGGGTTCGCTCAAGGGGAAGCGGGAATCGTCGTGGTCGAAGGAGAGGAACGAAGGGCGATCGGGAGCGTGGCAACGCGCGCAGTCGGGCGCCTCGCCGCGCGAATCGAACTGGCCGGCGTGGGGATCCTCGTGGCAATCGGCGCAGGCCGTACCGAGCGCGGGAGCCCACGTGCGGCCGTGCGCGTCGGGCACACGCAGCGGCTCGTGGCACGCGGAGCAGGCGGCGGAGCGGTGCTCTTCGACGAGCGCGAATCCGGTCCAGCGCGCGTGATCGAACGGCTTTGGAAGCGCGCGGAAGGAGCTCGTCCCGTGGCAACGTGCACAGCCCTCGCGTGCGTCGACACGCTTCGGCAGCGAGGCGGCATCGAAGTGGCCTTGATGCGGGTCCTCATGGCACGTCGCGCAGCCGCCGAACTCGCCGAAATGCTCCTCGACGCGGCCGAAGGTGCGACCGGTGTCGTCAGGCGTCGCCGAAATCGGATGGCACGTGCTGCAGTCCTCTTGCGCGTGGGCGCCGTCGACCGCGAAGCCCGTCCAGCGCCCATGGTCGAAGCGCGAGGGTTCCACCTCGGAGAACTTCGTCGTGCCGTGGCAGCGCGCGCAGTCACCGTGGGCGGTCGGCGCGAGCTCGGCCGTTCGCGAGGCAAAGAAGGCGTCGTGCGCGTCGTCGTGGCACTGGTCGCACTGGTCGCTGGTTCCGCGGAACAGGCGCGGCTCGTCCGGTTCCGGGTCGAGATGGCACGCCTTGCATTCCAGCGGCGCGTGGGCGCCTTCGAGCGGCAACGACGTGCGCGCGTGGTCCGCAAGGTCGAACGTGTGCGGCGAGAAGTGCTCGCGAGCGTGGCAGGCGATGCAGTCGCCCGAGGAGAACGGACCGGTCGCGAACTGGCCGTCGTGCACATCGTCATGACAGGCGCTGCAGGTGTCAGCGTCACGGCCGGGGAAACGCGCCGCGTAGTCGCCGAGCTCCGCAGAGTGGCATTCGTCGCAGGCGAGCTCGTCGTGGGGGAGAGCGAGCGCAAATCCGCTCGACGCGTGCTGCGTGGGCGACGTGAGTGCGGCAGCTTCAGCGAAGAGCACGTGCTCGGCGGCGTGGCACGTGACGCAGCCCGCTTCGCGCTCGAGACCCATCGCTGCCGCCGCAAGGGCGTCGAAGCGGCGCTGGTGCGGTGAATCGTGGCAATCGGCGCAGGCGCGCGCCTGGGGTTTGGTGCCACGCCCTCCGACGAGCTCGAGCGCATGTTTGCCGCGCTCCTCGTGGCACGTGCGACAACTGACGTCACCGTGCCCGCCGACGAGCGCGAGGTTGCGGTCGTGGTCGTCGGAGTGCAGCGTCTTCCAGTCGTCCTGACCGTGGCACGACGTGCAGCCGACGGCGAACTGGTCCTTGTGCGGATCCTCGTGGCAGCTCGTGCATCGTTGTTCGAGCCCGCCGTAGCGCAGGGCGGCCGGTGGCAACACCGGAGCGGCGGCGTGCTCGTGGCACTGCGCGCAGGCGAGCTCGAGGTGCGCGCCGTCCATCTCGAAGCCGAGGATCGCGTGGTCGAAGGCCTGC
The DNA here is from genome assembly GCA_013360535.1 of Planctomycetaceae bacterium. GTDB lineage: Bacteria > Planctomycetota > UBA1135 > UBA1135 > F1-120-MAGs118. The sequence continues at coordinate 6,598 of JABWBL010000035.1, read as the reverse complement.
ACATCGGCGAAGCCCGCGAGCGCGAAGCTGCGCGCGTTGACGATCGAGTAGCTCTCGCCGTGGTGCTCGCTGTGGCACAAGGCACATTGCGAAGCCCGCTGTGCTCCGAGCGCGCCGTGCAGGCCATCGCCGAGCTCGATCTGCGACTCGATGCGTTCGTGGCAGGCGTTGCAGCTCTCGGTCATGCTCGAGAACCAGCCTCCGTGGCACTCCGAGCAGCTCGAACTGCCCGCGAGGTCCTCCTCGCGACCGTGGACCGTCGTCAGCGGTCCGGGCGAGGTCCCGCGAAGGTCGACGACGCCGACCAGCGCGACCGCGGCGGTCGACAGGAGGGCGATCCAGAAACCGGCGCCTCCGAGCTTCATCCAGCGAAGCTCCCGATCGACGACGAGCCGTAAGCGAGCACGTACAGGACGTGCAGCGCGATCAGCAGGAGCACGAGCACCGCCACCCAGCGGTGCAGGTAGCGCCAGCTCTCGATCACCGCGCGCAAGTCCTCGAGGTGCGCGGCGGCGAGCGACGTTCGCCACGCGACGCGAGCGAGCTCCAGCGTCTCGTGGATGCGCGCCTGCGGCACGTTGGCGCTTCGCCCTTCCGCCGCGACGAGCTGCAGCGCGCGCTCGAGCTCCCGCCGGCCCTTCACGACCGCCACGACCCGCGCGAGGAACGAGCTGCGCCATTGCGTCGCGTCGATGTGCTGTGCGAGCTCGCGCCGGACCCGCTCGACGAAGCTCCAGTGGCTGCGATCCCACTGCTCCGCGAGCTTCCCCAGCCGGAGCCGGAGTTCCTCGACGGCGAGCTCGCGCCCGTTCGCCGCGCGCGGGACCCAGGCGTAGAAGTAGCGACCGATCGCACCCGTCACGAGCAGCACCGCCAGACCCCACAGTGCGTGACCGCCGACCGTGTCTCGCGGCGCCATCGCGGCGTGCAGCAGCGCACACAGGAACGCGAGCACGCCCGTGCCTACGTGCACGCTCATCCAACCGCGCAGCGAGCCCCAGCGGAAGCCGCGCAGCAAGCGACGCCGCGCGAGATACAGCAGGTTGACGACGATCAATGCGCAGGCGCCGAGTGCGAAGGCCAGTCCAAGGTTGCGGCCAGGGCGCAGCAGCTCGTGCTTGAGCTGTTCGGGACGCAGCGCCGTCGGCAGGAAGTAGTAGTCGGCGTGCCACAGCGCGAAGACGAGGCCGAGCAGCGAGAGCACGAAGGCTCCGGCGAGCGCGGGCACCAGGCCGGGGCCCGATTCGACGAACGGCTCCGGCGCGGCGCGCTGGGCGGGGTCGAAGGAGACGCCGACGCGCGAGAGCAACTCGAACGGCGTCGTGCCGCCCGCCATCACGAGCACGTCGTCGTTGGGGAGCGTCACGCGGCGCGGCTCGCCGCTCTCGCGGACGTCCAGCTCGACCGCGTCGTCGCGCACCTCGCGCAGGTCGCTCGCCATCAGCAACGCGAGCCGGCTCGCACCGACGCTCGCGCGCAGTCGTTGTTCATTGCGCGCGCGCAGGCGGAAGAACGAATCGCGGCGGTAGGAGAGCGTTACCTCGTTGCCCGGCTGTTCCGCGAGGGCGAGCGCCGCTTCCACCGCACTGTCGCCACCGCCGACGACGAGCACTCGCCGCCGCTGGAAGCCGTGCGCGTCGAGCAGGCTGTACGCGACCTTCGGCAGTTCCTCGCCCTTCACGCCCAGTCGCCGCGGCGACCCGCGCCGTCCGATCGCGAGGCAGACCTGTCGCGCTCGGAAGCTCGCGCGCTCGGTGCGGACGACGAAGCTCTCGCGCTCGCGCTCGACACCGAGGAACGTCTCACCCAGTCGCAACGGAAGTTGCTGCTCGCTCACGATGCGTTGCCAGAGCTCGACCAGCTCCTCTTTCGTGTACTCGCGCTGGTCGAGCGTGCCGTGCAGCGGGAGCTCGACGGGCTGCATCACGACGAGCTTGCGGCGCGGGTACTTCGCGACGGTTCCACCCGGCGCCAGTTCCTGATCGAGCGCGAGGAAGCGCAGTCCTTGTCGCTTGGCCTCGAGCGCGCACGCGAGGCCCGCCGGCCCGACACCGACGATGCACAAGTCGAGTTCGTCGCTCGCTCCCGTCCTGCCGCGCCGCGCCACTTCCGCCGCGACCGCAGTGCCGTGCTCGATGGCGGTCTTGATCAGCGCATGCGCCGTGACTTCCCCGGCGAGGAACAGTCCCGGCGTACCGAGCGCTTCCAGCGACTCGCTCACGTTCGGCACGTCGCGCCGCGTCGCCAAGCCGGCGATTCCGACCTGGATCGCGCCCACGGGACACTCCCGTTCGCACGCGCGATGCCCGACGCACCTCGCGGCATTGACGACGAGCGCCTGGCCGTGCACGAGCGCGAGCACGCCCTCTTCGGGGCAAGCCCGCACGCACGTTCCGCAGCCCAGGCAACGCGACAGGTCGACGACCGGCTCCTGAAGCACGGCCTCGCGCGCGCCGCTCGAGAGTGCCTGCTCCCGTTCGTGCACGCGCGCGGCCATGCGAGCGAGCTGCGTGCGTCGCGCCGCGGCCATCGCGAGCGCGAGACCGAGCGCGAGCACCAGACAGGCGAGAAGGACCCAGCTCATGCGTCGTGGGCGACGCTGCTGCGGAGCGTGGACCTAGTCGACCTTCTGCGCCACGGGCTTGGTCTCTGCCGCCGGAGCGTCCGCCGGCTCTTCCGCGAGCTTCGCCGTCGCGGGCTGCTTCGCGCGCCGCTTGGCGGGCGTCGTTTCCTGCGCACGTTGCGTCACCGGCCTCGCGGCCGTGCCGGTCTGCGCGAGCTGGCCCCGCAACGCTGCGGTCTCGACGTACAGCTTCGAGGCATCGACGCAGGCTTCCACGCGCTGCGCGAGCTCCTCGGACTGCTCATCGAGCAGCGCGACCTCCTCGGCGAGCGCGGCGACGGACTCGGCGTTGAAGTCGTGCTCGAGGAACGTCGCGTGGTCCTCGAGGTTCGAGTTGAAGGCCTCGCAAGCGATCTGCACTTCGGTCGCGCTGCGCTGCACGGCCTCATACCGCTGCCGGGTCGCCGCCATGCGGGCCTGGCTCTGCCGGCGCAGGCGCGTGCTGCCGATCGTCTCGGACTCTTCGGTCCAGGCGAGGAACACCTTGCGCGCGGTGTCCTCGAGCGGCGGCAGCGCGAGCTCGAGCTTCTCGGTCTGCTTGCGCGCCTCCGCGATCTCCTTCACGAGCCGCGCGTGCGCCGCGAGCGGATCACCGTCGAACTCCGGCGCGACGAGCTCGCGCAAGGTCCCGAGCGCGACGTCGGCGCGTTCGCGCGCGAGCACCGACTCGGCTTGCACACGCTCGACCGCGGTCAGGAGCTGGTCGACGCGCGCGAGGCCGTCGTCCTTGCTGCTCGAGAAGCCCGGCAAGCTCGCGCAGCCGGTCACGATCGACGCCACGGGCAGGCCCAAGACCAACGAAACGAACAGACTGCGATGCAGCACGTCTCCTCCTTCTTCCCTTCTTTCCCCCCTGGTGCCGCACCACGAACGTCGCGGGGCACCTTGCGCGCGGACTTCGGCCGCGGCCGGGTCGGCACTTGAACGGACAAGGAAATTGCAAAATGCGGACGGCCCGCGCACCGCAGGAAACGCGGGGCGCGGGCCGTCTTGGGGCGCTCGGCCCTGTCAGGAAGGTCGGAACGGCAGGTAGTCGGGGAACCACATCGCCGCGCGGACACGCTCCTCGAGACCGTCGAGCAGGTTCGCGCGCGCGTGACCCTGCTGCACGCCGCGGCGGATCACCGCGCACGCCACATCGCTCGAGATCTCGCGGATGCGCGTCAGGCGGGGGAAGAGCGACCCCTCGGCCAGATCCGAGGATTCGACGGAGCGGGCGAGCGCGTGGGCCGCGTCGAGGAACATCTCGTCGCTGATGCGCTCGAGCTTGCCGACCCAGGCGCCGAGGCCGACGCCGGGGAAGATGAAGCTGTTGTTGCACTGGCCGATGCGGAAGCGCTTGCCGCCGAGCTCGACGGGGTCGAACGGGCTGCCGGTCGCGACCAGCGCGCGCCCGTCGGTCCAGCGCAGCGCGTCGTTGGGCGTGACCTCGCACTTCGAGGTCGGGTTCGAGAGCGGGAAGATCACGGGGCGCGCGTTGACGCGGCCCATGGCGCGCACCGCGGGCTCGTCGAAGAAGCCCGGCGTCGCCGACGTGCCGACGAGCAGCGTCGGCCGCGCGTTCTCGATCGCCTCGAGCAAGTTGACGTTGCCCGCGTCCTTCACCTTCCAGCGCGCGATTTCCTCGCGCTCGCGCGCGAATTCGCGCTTGAAGCCCTCGAGGCGCGGGCGATCGGCGACCACGAGGCCGTGGCTGTCGACCATGTACACGCGCTCGTGCGCCTCGCGCACGCTGACGCCCTCGTCGACCAGCGCGGCGACGAACAGCGAGGCGATGCCCTGCGCCGAGGCGCCGGCGCCGCCGAGCAGCAGGCGCTGGTCGGAGAGCTTGCCGCCGATCACGCGCAGGCTCGCGAGCAGGCCCGCGACCGTCACTGCCGCCGTGCCCTGGATGTCGTCGTTGAACGAGCACGTGCGGTTGCGGAAGCGCTCGAGCTGGTGCAGCGCGTTCTCCTTGAGGAAATCCTCCCACTGCAGCACGGCGCCCGGCCAGACGCGCGTCACCGCGTCGACGAACTCGTCGATGAAGGCCTGATAGCCGTCGCCACGCACACGCTTGTGCCGCAGGCCGAGGTAGAGCGGGTCCGCGAGCCGCTCCTCGTTGTCCGTGCCGACGTCGAGCATGATCGGAACCGTCGTCTCCGGCGGCAGGCCCGCGCACAGCGTGTACAGCGACAGCTTGCCGATCGGGATGCCCATGCCGCCGATGCCCTGGTCGCCGAGGCCGAGGATGCGCTCGCCGTCGGTGACGACGATCACGCTGGCGTTCTTGACGTGGTAGTTGCGGAGCACGTCGACGATGTGGCCACGCTGGTCCCAGCCCACGAAGATGCCGCGCCCTTGGCGGTAGATGTGGCTGAAGCGCTGGCAAGCCTCGCCGACCGTCGGCGTGTAGACGATCGGCATGAGCTCGTCGATGTGCTCGTGCAGCAGGCGGAAGAACAGGACCTCGTTGCGATCCTGCAGCGTCGCGAGGTGCACGTACTTGCCCAGCGGCGACTTCGACTCGCGGTTGTTCTCCCACGCTCGCTCGAGCTGCTCGGGCATCGTGCTGACGTGCGTGGGGAGCAGCCCGTGCAGGCCGAGCGTGTTGCGCTCCTGCGGCGTGAAGCCGGTGCCCTTGTTGGTCAGCGGGTCGAGCAGCAAGTCGCGCGAGCGCTTGCGCACCGCGAGGAAGGGGGTGCCGGTCGCCTGGTCGTTCTGGCGGCTGTAATCCATCGAGCTGTCCTGATTCCTGCTGTGAGGCACGCTGGGAGTGATTTGGCGGGTGCTCATGGAGCTACCCTTCATCAAGGCCCGCACCGACACCAGAGGTCTGCGCCGGAGTTCGGGGGCGGCTGCGCACCAGTTCGCAGGATTTTGCTCCCGTCGCTCGGTGCCTCCGCTTCCGCGCCAGTCTGCCAGCGCGAGATCCTTCTCGCCTGCGCATTCTGAGGGGCGCGCAAGATGCCGCACCCGGCCGAGCACGTCCGCGCTCGCTGCTTCAACGCCAGCGACGCCAGGCCACCGGCAGCGCTCCGACGAGCGCGATTCCGGCCGCCACGCTCCATCCGACGAGACCGATGCCTTGCAAGTGGATCAGGTTGGCGACGGCGGGCCACTCGATCGCGATCAGCGCGGCGACGAGCACGAGGAACGACACGATGCGAGCGCTGCGGCGGCGCAGTCCGGTGAGCGCGATCGTGATCGCGATGTTGGCGAGCGCGAGCGTCGCGAGGGCCAGCGCTCGGGCCGCATCCGTGCCATGGCTCGCGTGCATCCACTCAAATGCTCCGATCACTCCCGCGGCGAACAGCAGGCTCGCGAGCACGATCACGACCCAGTCCGCGCGCGCGAAGAACGTTCCCGCGGCGCGTTGCGGCGCACGCTCGAGCCGTCCCGCGGGCGCGAGCTCCTGGAACACGAGCAGCGCCGTCGGATGGATCATCAGCTCGAGCCCGACGACGTGCACGGGCAAGTACGCGATCTCGTGCCCGCCCAGCGGCAGCATCGCCGCCGACAGCACGAGCGGCATGTGGATCAGGAGCAGGTACTGGAAGCCGAGCTGCAGGTTGCGGAAGAGCTGTCGGCCCTCGCGGATGGCGTGCACGATCTCGCCGAAGTCGTCCTGGGCGAGCACGATCGAAGCGACCTCGCGCGCGCTGCGCGTACCGCGTGTGCCCATCGCGATGCCGACGTCCGAAGCCTGCAGCGCCGGGACGTCGTTCACGCCGTCGCCGGTGACCGCCACGACGTGGCCCGCGCGCTGCAGCGCCCTCACCAGCGCCAGTTTCTGGCTCGGAACCGCGCGTGCGATCACGTCGACCTGCTCGAGCTCCGCCGGCGCCTCACGCGCGATGCGCTCGAGCTCGTCGCCCGCCAGCACCCGCGGCTTTCCGCCGCCCAGCCCCAGCTCGCTCGCGATCGCGCGCGCCGTCGACGGATGGTCGCCGGTCACCATGATCGTGCGGATGCCCGCGCCCGCGCATTCGGCGA
>JABWBL010000580.1 GCA_013360535.1 Planctomycetaceae bacterium | reverse complement strand
GCCGCGACCGCCACCGCCGCCGCCACCACCGAAGCCGCCACCGCCGCGCTGGGGCGGACGATCTTCGGCCTCATTGACGCGCAGCGGACGACCGTCCAGATCCGCGCCGTTCAGCTCCTGGATCGCCGCAGCGGCGTCCTCGGGCGAACCCATCCGCACGAACGCGAAGCCGCGCGGGCGGCCCGTCATCTTGTCGGAAACGATCGCCACTTCCGTCACCTTGCGACCGCCGTTTTCGAAAGCGGCGCGCAGAGCGTTTTCCGTGGTCTTGAAGTTCAGATTGCCAACGTAAAGCTTCGTACCCATTGTCCTTGATCAATACAACCTTCACGCTCGTGCTCGCCTAGGTGAAGCCAAGGTCGGCACGAACATCCAAAGGAAGCCGCTGAGAGCCTAGCCGTCCCGATCCAACCCCGCTATGGCCCCTGTGGAACTTTTCTGGGCACGAACGAGGCCGCCTCTTGATTCGCAGGCGCAAGAAACCAGACCAGAGGCGCTCGCGAGCGAAACAAGATGGCTCTCTCGAGGCCGCCAGCCGCCCTTGGGGCGGACGGCCGCCGAGGCGGGGCGGAGTCGGGCTCGGCTTCGGGAAAGGTGAGATTCGAGGCGGCGTGTGGTGGGATCTCGGGCCCAACGAAGGATCGGCAGGACTCCATGCAGCTCGCCTCGATGCTCGAACGCGCGGAAGCGCTGTACCCCGACCGGGTCGCAGTCCGGGATGCAGACCTGACGCTCACTTACTCGGAGGTCGGGCGGCGCGTGAGGTCGCTGGCGGCGTGGTTGCAGTCGCGCGGGGTCGGGCCGGCGGTGCGCGTGGCGGCGCTCGAGCTCAACACTGCGGCCTACCTCGAAGCCTACTTCGCCTGCGCGCGCCTCGGCGCCGTCCTGTGCCCGCTCAACTTCCGGCTGTCGGCCGACGAGCTCGCCTTCATCGTCAACGACTCCGGCGCGACGGTCCTGCTCGCCTCGCCGGAGTTTGCCGACACGGTCGCGGTGCTTTCGAAGCTGGGAGCACTCCCGCCGACGCTGCTATGGCTTGGGGATGCACCGGACGACCCGCTCCACGCCGCGCTCGGCGGCGCGAGTTATTCCGACGCGCTCCGGCATCCGCCCGCCGCCGGCCGCGCGCCCGATTTCCCCGCCGACCACCTCGCGCACCTCTACTACACGTCGGGCACCACCGGCCGCCCCAAGGGCGTGATGCTCACCCACGGCAACGTCTGGACGCACGCGCTCGCCACCGTGGCTGAGCTCGGCCTCTCCGACGCCGACACGTGGGCGCACATCGCGCCGATGTTCCACCTCGCCGACGCGTGGGCGACCTTCGCGATCACGTGGGTCGGCGGCCGGCACGTGCTGGTGCCGCGCTTCGAGGAAGAGGCCGTGTTCCGCGCCATCGAGGTCGAGCGCACGACGCTCTCGAACCTGATCCCGACGATGCTCAACCGCCTCGTGCGCCACGAGAGCGCCGGCCGCCGCGACTACTCGAGCCTGCGGCGCATCCTCTCCGGCGGCGCCCCGATCGCGCCCGAGATCGTGCGCGAGATCATGCGCGTGATGCGCTGCGAGTACGTGCAGACCTACGGCATGACCGAGACGAGCCCGTACCTGACCTTCAGCCTGCTCAAGGAGCACCTGAAGGCGCTCCCGCCCGACGAGCAGTTCCGCTTCCGCGCCAAGACCGGCCGCCCGTGCATCGCCGTCGAGCTCGAGGTCATCGGCGACGACGGCCGCCCCGTCCCGCGCGATGGCCAGTCGGTCGGCGAGATCCGCGCCCGCGGCGCCACCGTCACGCCCGGCTACTGGAATCGCCCCGACGAGACCGCCAAGGCCTTCGTCGACGGTTGGCTCTGCACCGGCGACCTCGCGACGATCGACGCCGAGGGCTACCTCGACATCGTCGACCGCAAGAAGGACATGATCATCTCCGGCGGCGAGAAGGTCTTCTCGACCGAGGTCGAGCACGTCCTCTACTCGCACCCCGCCGTCCTCGAGGCCGCCGTCTTCGGCCTGCCGGATCCAACTTGGGGCGAGCTCGTCACCGCCGCGATCGTCCTGCGACCGAACACGAGCGCAACCGCCCACGACCTCGTCTCGTTCTGCCGCTCGAAGCTCACGCACTACAAGTGCCCGCGCGCCGTGCACTTCCTCGACGAACTCCCCAAGACGGGCACCGCCAAGATCCGCAAGCGAGCGCTGCGCGAGCGGTTCAGCGCGGGCTGAATTCGCGGGACGCGCGGGCGAGGTCGTCGGCACTGCCGATGTCGAGCCAGCGGCCGTCGAGCGGCAGGGCCTCCAGCGGAATGCGTTGGGAAAGCCACGCGAGCAGGTGGCCCGGCGCGTCGGGATTGCCGCCCGACGCGAGGTACTCGCGCACGAGCTCGGGCAGGTCGGCGGGCAGGAGGTAGACGGCGATCGCCGAGAGGTCCGAGCGGGGATCGGCTGGCTTCTCGCGGAAGCTTGCGACACGCTCGCCGTCGAGCACGACCTCGCTGTACTTCGACGCCGGCACCGGCGCCGGGACGCGGCGCACGAC
>JABWBL010000579.1 GCA_013360535.1 Planctomycetaceae bacterium | reverse complement strand
GCGCGGCTTGGGGCTCGCTCCTGCGACTCATGGCCGCGCGCCGGCCGGTACCTCTTCGAGCAGCTCGGCGGGAATCGGCTGGCGGCCGGCGAAGCCGGCGTCGTGCGCGTGGTACCACGCGACCCGCGGTTCGTCGCTGCGCCAGCACAGGAGCACCGGCTTGCCCGCGATTTCGCCGGGGAAATCGACGAGGCCCTCGTCGAAGGCGAAGTCCTTGTAGTCGCAGCCGATGCGGTTCAGCTCGTCGACCAGCGCTTCGATCTCGGCCCCGAGCACGTCGAGGCGCGCGGCGACACCGGGTTCGCTGTGGCGTGGCGCGATCTGGCGCAGTTCACGGCCGCGCGTGAGCAAGTCAGCGACGATGCGCCGCACCAGCGGCAGCGTGCGGTTGGCGAGGGTGGGGGTGAACGTGCGGCGCGGCATCCGCGGCGATTGTGGCTCGCGCTGCGGAGCTTGTCACGCGGGCGACGCGCTCAGCGCGCTGCGCCGGCGCGGGCCGAGTTGGACTTCTTGGAGTCGACGGGCTGCGGCAGCGGGTCGACCTTGAGGGCGCCGGCGAGCTGCTCGAAGCCGGTCAGCAGCACCTCGCGCGAGTCCGGATTGATGCCGGCGGTGAAGCCCTTGGCGCGCGAGTCCTCGAGCGCGGTCTGCAAGGCCGTGGCGGCCTGACCCTGCGAGCGCGCCCATTCGAGCAGCTTCTGCAGGTCGGCCTTTTGCGCCGTGAGCTGCTTGGCGAGCTCGGAATCACCGCCGCCCTGCTTGAGGTTGGCCACCTCGGTCTTGAGCTCGGCGACCTCGCGTTCGAGCGTCGCGATGCGCTCGCGCGGGTCCTGGAACGAGCCGGAGTCGGGGCCAGAGGCACTGGCGCCGGAACCGGCGAAGGCGAAGGCGGCGACGGGAACGAGGACGAACGCGAGCGGCAGGAACTGCTTCATGGCGAGTCGCCTTATCGTCCAACCTCGGCGCGAGCGCGAGGGGGCCGGAGCGCGCGGGACCGGAACGCGGAAAAAGTGTCCGGTGGAGCGCTCCCCGATAGACTCCGCCGCGCATGTCCGCACCCAGCCCGAAGCAAGCCAACCCCGCCGCCCAGGGGCCCGTCGGGGCCAGCCCGGCCGGCCGCTCCCCGCTGCTGTTCATCTTCCTGACCGTCTTCATCGACCTGCTGGGCTTCGGGATCGTGATCCCGCTGCTCCCGATCTACTCGACGGCCTACGAGGCGAGCGAGACCGAGCTGGGCCTCTTGTTCGCGTGCTTCAGCGGCATGCAATTCCTGTTCGCCCCGATGTGGGGGCGGCTCTCCGACCGCATTGGGCGGCGGCCGGTCCTGATCGGCGGCCTCGTCGGCACGGCGCTCGCGTACCTCGCCTTCGCCTACTCGGACGCGCTCGCCAACGCCTTCTCGCAGGCCGTGTCGGGCGAGGACGCGAGCCCGCGCCAGATCCTGTTCATGCTGTTCGCCTCGCGCATGCTCGCGGGGTTCTTCGGCGCGAATGTCTCGACCGCCAACGCCTACATCGCGGACGTGACGACGGCGGAGAATCGCACGAAGGGCCTCGGGCTCGTCGGTGCGGCCTTCGGGCTGGGCTTCACGCTCGGTCCGGCGCTCGGCGGCGAGCTGACGCGGCACTCGATCCACGCGCCGGGTCTCGCGGCCGCCGGGCTCTCGCTCGCCGCGGCGTTGTTCGGCTACTTCAAGCTGCCCGAGCCCGTGCGCCACAGTTCCTCGCGCGCCTACGGCGGCGACCAGCTGCGCAAGGCCGTGGCGGAGCCGCGCATCGGCGGCGTGCTCGTGCTCGCGTTCCTGTTCGTGATGGCCTTCGCCGGCTTCGAGAGCATGTTCATCCTGTTCGGACTGGCGAATTTCCCGGCGAAATTCGGGATGGACACGGCGATCGAGAGCGCGAGCCTCGCGCAGAAGATGGCGGCGGCACCCTACGCGGGCCGCTACCTGTTCGTGGTCGGCATGATCTCCGCGGTCATTCAGGGCGGCCTGATCCGGCGCATCGCGCCGAAGCTCGGCGAGACGCGCCTCGTGTTCATCGGGCCGACGCTGCTGGGCCTGGGCCTCGCGATCGTCGGGCTCGCTCCGACGTTCACATGGGTGATCGTCGGCTGTGTCGTGATGCCCTTCGGCTTCGGCCTGTCGAACCCGTCGGTGAGCTCGCTGCTCTCGCGTGCGGCGCCGGTCGACCAGCAGGGCGCGTTCCTCGGGATGCAGCAGTCGGTGGCGAGCCTCGCGCGCGTCGTCGGGCCGCTCGTCGCAGGCTGGGTGATGTCGCAGCAGGGCTCGCGAGCGCCGTTCCTCGTGTCGGCGGGCGTGCTCGCGCTCGGGGCGTTGATCGGCCTGTGGTACCACCGCAGCTTCGCGGCGACGTTCACGATCTGGGTCATGCCGCAGGTGAGGAAGTCGGCGAACTGGTACTCGACGACGGGCCGGTAGCCCTCGAGTGCGAGCCCCACCGCGACGCCGGTGAACGCGGCCTCGGAGATCGGCGTGTCGCGGACGCGGGCGGGCCCGAACTCGTCGAGCAGGCCCTGGCTGATCT
>JABWBL010000578.1 GCA_013360535.1 Planctomycetaceae bacterium | reverse complement strand
CGAAGGCTGCGCGCGGCTCGTCGGGCGCAAGGTCGCGTTGCTCACCAACCGCACGGGCCGCCTGCGCAGCGGCGAGCGCACGATCGACTTGCTCGCACGCACGAAAGGTGTCGAGCTGCGCTCGATCCTCGCGCCGGAGCACGGCCTCGGCGCGCGCGCGGAGGGCTCGATCGCCGACGAGATCGACACGCCGACGGGCCTCGTGATCCACTCGCTGTACGGCGCGACGCGCAAGCCGACGGCGGCGATGCTCGAAGGTTGCGACACGCTCGTGATCGACCTGCAGCACGTCGGAACGCGCATCTACACGTACGAATCGACGCTCGCCTACGCGATGGAAGTTGCGGGTGAGCTCGGCCTGCGCGTCGTCGTGCTCGACCGGCCCGATCCGCTCGCGCTCGTCGCGCCGCAGGGGCCGCTCGCGGACGCCGATGCCCTGGATTTCACGTCGAATCGCCCGATTCCGCTCGCGCACGGCCTCACGCTCGGCGAGCGCGCGCGGCTCGAGCGCGAACATTTCGGCATCGCTTGCAAACTCGAAGTCGTCGCCTGCGAAGGCTGGCGGCGCTCGATGCGTTGGGCCGAGACCGGCCTCGAATGGCAGGATCCGAGCCCGAACTTGCGCAACGAGACGCAAGTGCTGCTCTATCCAGGCATCGCCTTGCTCGAGACCACGAACGTGTCCGTCGGCCGTGGCACCGACGAGCCCTTCGAGCGTTTCGGCGCGCCATGGATCGAGCCCGTAGCCCTCGCCCGCGCGCTCAACGCGCTGCGCCTTCCGGGTCTCGAGTTCACGCCGATCCGCTTCACTCCGAACGCGAGCACGTTCGCGAACGAAGCCTGCGGCGGCGTGCACGTCACCGTCACCGAGCGCGCCTCCGTGCGCTCGGTCGAGGCTGGACTCGCCATCGCCCGCACCCTGCGCGACCTGCACGGCCCCACGTTCCAGTTCGAGCGCCTCGGCCGCCTGCTGCGCGATCGCGAGACGCTCGCGCTGCTCTCGGGCGGCTCCCGCCTCGAGGACATCGTGTCGAGCTGGACCAAGGACCTCGCCGCCTTCGAAGCCGCCGCCGCGAAGATTCGCCTGTACGAGCCGTGAATTCGCACGCGAGCGTGGAGTAGCCTGCGCCTCGACCGCTCGACCGAGGGAGAGAGAGCTCGATGCGAAACAAGCGATTCGACCGACGGGAGCCCGAGCAGCGGGCCGAGCCCGTGCGTCAGGTTTCCGACGCCCGTCGCGTGGCCTACTACGTCGGCCTGACGCTGGCCGGCATCGGGTTCGTGCTGTTCCTGTCGGTGTTCGTCACCGGCGCGATGCGCCTCGCGGACGGCCCCGCCAGCGGGATCGGAAACGAACCGATCCGCGCCGTCGCGGGGATGATCCTGATCTTCGTGGGCGTGCTGCTCCGGGGCATCGGACACTCGGGTGCCGCGGGTTCCGGGCTCCTGCTCGACCCGCAGAAGGCGCGCCGCGACCTCGAGCCGTTCTCGCGGCAACGAGGCGGCATGCTCAAGGACGCGCTCGACGAGGCCGGTGTCGATCTCGGGCAGATCGTCGGCCAGCCGCGGGCACCCGAGCGCGTCGTGATGGTCAAGTGCCGCGAGTGCGGCAAGCTCAACGAGGAAGACTCGAAGTTCTGCCAGGAATGCGGCGCTCCGCTGTGAGCCCCGCGGCGAGTCTCGAGCGTTATCCTGCCGCCGCATGAAGCTCCTCCTCGCCAGCGGGAACAAGAAGAAGCACGCGGAGTTCACGCGCATTCTGGCGCCGCTGGGGCTCGAGGTCGTGCTGCCCGCGTCGGTGGGAATGGCGCGGTCGTACAGCGACGGCAAGGGGTCCTGCTTGTCGTCGCCGTAGTTGTAGATCACGCCCTTGCCGGACCAGGCCACGGTCACCAGGTCGGCCCCGAGATCGCGCGCCGCAATGGCGCCGTAGGTCAGGTAGTGGTTCTCGGTGTCGGCGCTGAAGTTGCAGTTCTGATCCGCGCCCTCGTTGCCGTACCCGCAGGTGATCGAGTCGCCGATCACCTCGATCTTGCGCGTGGCCGGCGCGGGCGGCGCCAGCAGCGTGCCACCGCCCAGATCCACCCCGTAGAACCGAGTCGGCCCGTAGGACGCCTCGGTACGACGGTACAGCCTCACCTCGTGCTCACCCGCGGCAAGCCCCTGCGCCAGGGCGTATTTCTTCTGGCCGCTGGTGGTCATCAACACCGGCAACACCCAGAACCACGTGCTCACCCTGGCCCTCAATGTGCTGCGCGGCCGCGCCGCCGACAGCCCCAACCTGATCCTGGCCGGCGCAGCTATCGCCATCCTGCCGCCGCTGGTGGTCTTTATTCTGGGCCAGCGCTTCTTTGTAGAGAGTGTGGCCAGCAGTGGGGTGAAAGGGTAAGGCGGAAGGATGAACAACCTCTCTCCCCCCGATTGGGAAAACCCGCAGGTGGTCGGCATCAACAAACTGCCGGCCCACGCCAGCCTGATTCCCTACCCCGATGAAACCAGCGCCCTAACCTGCCGCCGCGACGAGTCGCCCTACTTTTTGCTGCTCAA
>JABWBL010000577.1 GCA_013360535.1 Planctomycetaceae bacterium | reverse complement strand
CGGTGACGGCGCGCTGGAGGAGCTCGACGGCCCGGGCGCCTACGCGCGCACGCGCGAGGTGCTGGGGGCGACGGGGCTCGACGCTCCGCTCGCCACCACGGCCGTGATCTCGACCTGGAACAAGTGCGCGGACGTCTGCGCGAACCTCGACGGCCTGCGCGCGCAGCTGCGGCCCTTCAGCGACATCGTGGTCGTCGACAACGCCTCGAACGACGCGACGGCGCGCACGATCCGCGAGCGTTACCCCGAGGTGCGCCTCGTGGTGATGCCGCACTCGGCCTACGGTGCCTGCGAGACGTTCAACATCGGCTTCGCGTCGGCGGTGACGCCGCTGGTCGCGATCCTCGACGACGACGTCGTGCTGCCGCCGGACTGGCTCGCCAAGACCGTGGAGCGGCTCGAGCGCGAGCCCGCGACGACCGCGATCGTGTCGAGCGAGGTCGAGGAGCCCGGCATGCCCGCGGGGTACCTCGAGCAGGAACACCTGAGCCGCGAGCGCTACATGTCGACCTTCCGCGGCTGCGCGAGCCTCGCGCGCACCGACGCGATCCGGCGGGCGGGCTTCTACGACGAGCGCCTGTTCATCTACGGCAACGAGCGCGACCTCACCTGCCGGCTGCTCAACCTCGGCTTCCGCGTGCTGCAGTACCCCAGCGCACGCGCGTTCCACAAGACGCCCTTCGGCATCAAGATGGGCAAGCGCTCGCTGTACTACCACGCGCGCAACGCCTGGCTGACGCAGCTCAAGTACGCGCCGCTCGCGGACCTCGTGCGCCTGCCGTGGCTCGTGCTGACGAACGTGCTCCTGCGCGGCGAGTCGAACGAGCGCAAGGGCAAGGTGTCCGACGCCACGGGCACGATCGGCATCGGCAAGTCGGTGCGGCAGACGCCCGGAGCGGCGGGAGTGCTCGTGCGCGCGGCGTTGAGCGTGCTCGCGAACGTCCCGTACTGCCTCAAGCACCGCGCGCCGTGCCGGGCGCCGGACTTCGAGCTGCCGTTGAAATGAGCGCGAGCGCGACGCGGGCGAGCCTGGGGCCGATCCACGCCGTCGTCTGCAACTACAACGGGCGCGAGCACCTGCCGCCGTGCCTGAAGGCGCTCGCGGCGCAGACGCGCCGGCTGGCGAGCGTCGTCGTGGTCGACAATGCGTCGGAAGATGGCAGCCGCGAGCTCGTCGCGCGCGACTTTCCCGACGTGCGAGTGATCGCGCTCGAGCGCAACGACGGCCCGTGTCCGGCGCGCAACCGCGGGCTCGAGGAGGTCGGAGGCGAGTGGGTGCTGCTCGTCGACAACGACGCGGTGCTCGAGCCCGACGTGCTCGCGAAGCTCGAGCGGGCGGCGCTCGCGAATCCCGACGCGGCGCTGATCCAGCCGCGCAGCGTGGTCGACTCCGACCCCGCGACGGTGCACTACGACGGCGGCGAGCTGCACTTCTGCGGCCTGTTCGCGCTGCGCAACTTCTTCCGGCCGCTCGCGCAGGCCGAAGGCACCGGCACGCTCGAAGTGGGCGGCGCCATCGCGGTCGCGCTGCTCGTGCGGCGCGAGCTCCTGCGCGAGCTCGGCGGCTTCGATCCGGCCTATTTCGTGCTGTTCGAGGACCTCGACCTCTCGATGCGCCTGCGGATGGCCGGGCACCGCATCCTGTCCGTCGAGGACGCGCTCTGCCGCCATCGCGGCGGCACGGCGGGCATCAGCTTTCGCGGCGCGATCGACTACCCGCGTCGGCGCGCGTACTTGCACTCGCACAATCGCTGGCGCTACCTCGCGAAGTGCCACTCGTGGCGCTCGCTCGTGCTCGGCTTCCCGGCGCTCGCGCTGTACGAGCTCGTGTGGGCGGCGTTCACGGCCAAGTCCGGCAGCTTCGGCGCGTACCTCGCCGGCAAGCGCGAATTCTTCCGCAGGTTCGGCGAGCTGCGCCGCGCGCGGGCGTGCGTGCAAGCGACGCGCACGCGGCGGGACGCGGAACTTCTGGTCGGAGGGCCGCTCACGATCGCGCCGCAGATCGATCGTGGGGGTGCCGTTTCGCTCGCGCTGCGCGGACTGGACGCGGTGTTGCGAGGCTGGTGGGCGCTCATTCGTCCGCTGTGCTGAGCGCGGCCTCGACGGCCGATTCGTACGAGCCCCAACTTTGTAGGAATGCGCCTCGCGCTTGCAAAAAGTGCAGGGAACCGCGTGCGGGTCGCACTCGTCGGAGCGCGCGAAAGGAGTGGAGTTCGCGCGTGCCTTTCGGCCGCGAAAACCCGATAAATCGCGCGCGTGAGCTGGGTCGTCCTGGGAACCGTGATCTGCGTGCTCGTGCTGGCGCTCGTCACGCGTCGGCACGAGCTCGTCAGCATGTCGCGCACCGTCGAGGAGCGCGTGCAGGCCAAGTCGCGCGGCAGCGACAAGGCGCGCCTGCAGTACCCCGTGCCCGACCTGACGCGCTGCATCGGCTGCGGCATCTGCGTCGCGGCCTGTCCGGAAGACGGCGTGCTGCAGCTCGTGCACGGGCAGGCGCTCGTCGTGCACGGCGCACGCTGCGTCGGCCACGGGCGCTGCGCGAGCGAGTGT
>JABWBL010000576.1 GCA_013360535.1 Planctomycetaceae bacterium | reverse complement strand
CGAGGGCCAGCGGCTCGCGCAGCATCTCGCGCCGCAACGCGCCGAGCTGGCTCGCGTCGAGCGCACGCTCCGGCGTCTTCTTCGAGCGCGCCCAGCCGCGTGCGCCCTCGGCCGCGAAGGTCGCGTCGTTCCACCACGCGCTGTCGTTCCAATCGCTGCGATCGACGTAGCGCCCACCGCGGCCGAGCACGCGCAGGTTGCTCACCTTCCACAGCGTCTCGCCCTGCTTCTCCTCGTGTTCCTCGACGAGGGCAAGGTCGCCGGAGGAGCGCCGTGAGCCTCCGAGCCACAACGCGGTGCGAAGCGCGAGCCGCGTGCCGTTCTCGTCAGGCTCGACGCTCTCGGGCGCGGGCTCGAGAAACGCCGCAGGGTCGCCTTGAAAGGCCTTCAGGCACGCATCGCTCGCCGCGAGGTACACGCGCCCGGCGTGCACGCAGTGGCGCGCGGCCGAGCAAGCGCCCGACAGCGGCCCCATGCGCACGCAACCGCCGCCAAAAGCGAGCTCGAAGCGTTCGGGCTCGGCCACGAACCGGTCGCGCGAGCCTGCGTCCACGAAGCGGTACGCGAAGTTGCCGCGCACGACCTCGAGCTCCGCGCGCCCCGGCGTCTCCTCGCCACGCTCGATCAGGGCGACCACGTCGAACTCGATTCTGTCGGGCCCCGCGGGCGGTGCTGCGGGTCCGAGCGGCAACGGCTCGAGCTGCGGCGCCGCGCAGGCGCCGAGAAGAACAAGGGCAAGTACGGCGAGCCGCATCACTTCCTCCGCGTGTAGACCATGTGCATCGACTTCACGCGCTCGCTGCCGCGGTACTCGTACATCGTCATCGTGTGGCGGTCGGGGCTCTCGACGCGGATCTCCTCGAAACCCTCGACGGGCTTGCCCGAGACCGGATCGGTGCCGAGCGTCTGCAGCACGAAGCTCTTGCCGCCCTCGAGGTCGCGGCCGCGCGAGATCATCAGCGCCGTCGACGAGTTGTCGAGCCAAGTGCCGACGTAGTGCTGCCCCGCGATGTCGTAGCCCCACGTGCCGCGGCCCTGGAACGGCATGCCGTCCATCTCGCCCTCGTAGCGCTGGTCGAGGTAGTGGCCGTCGAGCATCCACTCGGTGCGCATCACGCCCTGCATCTTCGACGGCGGCGCAGCCGGGTCCATCCAGAACTCGATCGCGACATCCCAGTCGCCGACGAACACGTCGAGCTTGCGGTGTTCGGCGCCTGGAGTGGCGGCGCGTTGCCACGCGGCCATCATCTCGTCGGGGGTCGGCTGCTTGGGCGCGGTGGCGCAGGCGGCGAGAGCGAGGCAGGCGAGCGAAAGCAATTTCCTGAGCTGCATGGCGGGCATTCCTTCGTGCGTCACGGGCGGGCGGAACGCCGCGCACGATACCGAACCCCGGGAGGCGCGCGAGAAGCAGCGCGGGCACCCCGGTTGTCGCCGGTGCGCCCGCGGATTCGATCTCGATCGGACCTTGGTGGAGCTCAGAGACCGTGAAGAAATCACGGTCTCGTAGTCCGCGCCGCCCTGCGGCGCGGCGCAACAAGCATCTGAGAGGTCGTAGGATCGATTTCTTCACGACCTCTCAGTCCGGGATGACGCGAACCGCGAGGTTCGTGACGCCCTTGACGAGGCTGAAGTCCGGGTGCGCGCGGTCGAACACGATCTGGAAGCGGATCATGTCCGGCTTGATCGCGAGCAGGCCCGAGTTGAACTCGTCGGGGTGCTGCACCCACGGGGTGAGGCTGTTCTGGGCCACCGTGTTGATGTCGTTGACATCGACGTTGCAGGGATCCGAGAGGCCGGCGACGGCCTTCGCGCCCTGGAAGCGCACGATGATCGGCGCGCTGGTCTGCGGCGGCACGAGCGTGCCGTCGTCGATCAGGTTGCCCCAGAACTGCTGCGGCGACTGGCCCGCGAAGATGGTCGAGTTGCGGTAGCTCGTCGTCACCTCGCCCGCGCCGAAGTCGAGGATCACGTCCATGTCCCAGCCGGGGAGGCCCGGCGTGTCGGACTCGAACGTCAGGTTGAAGAAGTTGCCCGTGGCGCGGATCCAGCAGGACTGCGCGCCGCTGTGGGCGTCGGGGCCGGCGGTCACCGGCGACCAGTTGCCGACCGAGAGCCAGTCGATCGAGTCGTTCGGGCCCGTCGGGGCCACCGAGACCGCCGCCGTCGGGCGATCGAGGCCCGTGTTGTCCTCGATGCGAACGAGGCCCGTGCCACCGTTGCCACCGGCGCTGGTGAAGGGGCCCGTGCCGCCCGCACCACCGACCACGATCAGCCGGTTCTGGATCGGAGCGAGGTCGACCGTCTTGCTCTGGACGAGGATCGCGCCACCCGAGCCGCCGCCACCCGGCGTCGCGTGCTGGCCGTAGATCACGTTGGTCGAGAGCACGTCACCGCCGTCACCGCCGGTGACGTCGATGCGGCCATCGATCGAGGCGATGCGACCGGCGACGATCTGCACGGCGCCACCGCCGCCACCCCCGCCGGCACCGCTGTGCGAGCGGTAGCGGTCGATCGTGGTGCCCACCGCGACGCAGCTGACGCCGCCCGTGGTGCC
>JABWBL010000575.1 GCA_013360535.1 Planctomycetaceae bacterium | reverse complement strand
CTGGTTGTCGGGCGTGTCGAGGGCGAGTTGCACGGTCCCGCAGATGCCGGCGCTGTCCGAGGCAACCAGCACGGCGCGCCGGCCCAGGGCCGCATCCTCGGCCACGCGAGCCCAGAAGGCCCGGGCTCGCTCGACAGACAGCGGCGCCATGAAGCCGACCGACGCCCCCGCGTTCACGCAGTCGATCAGCACCTCGGCAAGTTCGCCAACGTCTCTCGGCGTGAGGCGTTCGAGACGGCGGATGTCGTGCCCGTCCGGGGTCATGGGGCGATGGTACGCCCTGGCGCCGGTGGGGCTCACGACCTCACCGGCACGGAGCGGAACACCGAGTCGAGGGGCTTGTTGAACGCGCGGGCGATCTCGAATGCCACTTCGAGAGACGGCGAGTACTTGCCGCCCTCGATGGCATTGATGGTCTGGCGGCTCACCCCGACCTTGTCGGCGAGTTCCTGCTGCGTCATTTCCGACGAGGTGAAGCGAATGGCCCGGATGCTGTTTTCGACGACGTAGCGGGGCCTCGCCATCTCACACCCCCAAGCGGTAAAAGCGGATCTTCAGGACCAGCCCCAGCACCTCGGAGAGCATCATCGAGACGAGCAGCGTGTGGGCGACCCACACATTGGGCACTCCGAGGACCATCGCGGTGATCGACGCGAAGACGCCGGCCGCGAGCAACCAAGACGAGCCGTGCTCGGCACGCCAGTCGACGGCGCGCTCGCTTCACGGCCGGAGCGCGAGAACGAGCGGACGCCGGTCGGGCCCGTGCACGTCCTGTACGAGCGCGGCTGGAAGTACGAGCACCGCCCGACGCGGGCGGACGTGCTGTTCGATCTCGCGGCGGATCCGCGCGAGAGCCGGAACGTGCTCGAGCAGCACCCGGAGCGCGCCGCGGCGATGCTCGCGGAGCTCCTGCGTCGACTGGCTCGCTGATCAGACGCTCGTCGTGCCGGTCTCGGTGATGTCGATCATGCGCTGCAGCGAGAGGCGCGCGTTGCGGATCAGGTCACGGCGCTCCTCGGCTTTCAGGCGATCGAGCGCGCCGGTTTCCTCGTCGACGACGTCGCCCGCGTAGACGCGGTTGGCCGTCGGCGGCTTGCCCTTGCGCAGCAGGTCGAGCATCCCGGCCAAGTGCGGCGGGTCGTTGCGGCTCATGGTCGCGCAGCCGCAGCCCATCGAGCCGAAGGACGGGTCGGGGATGTCGGCGAGGTGCACGACCTCGACCCCGCGTTGACGGCCTTGCTCACGCGCGTTGCGCACGAAGTGACCCTCGGTGCCGATCGCGAGCTTCGAGCCCGTCGGCGCCTTCATCAGCGCTTCCCACAGGAAGTTGGTCGAGCCGCTGCCGTCGGCGGCCTGCACGACCTCGAGCTTCGATTCGGGATGCACGAGCACGGTGTAGCCACGCTGGCGCCAGTACTCGACGTGCGCGGGCGAGAAGACCGTGTGGACGCCGCAGAAGCTTCCCCACAGGATCATCTCGGCCCGGTCGAGCGCCGCGAGGCCACCGGCGACGGTGCGGTCGTCGACCTTGAAGCCGCCGCGGCCGAGCTGCGGGTCGGGCAGCGCGACGACCTTCGACAGGTCCATGCCGAGCTTCGCCGCCGTGTTGCGGCCGAGGTGCTGGTCGGGCACGAACAGGATCTTCTTGCCCTGCTTGCGCGCCCACTCGACGATCTTCGGCGCGTTGGAGCTGGTGCACACGGCGCCGCCGGTGCGGCCCGCGAGGCCCTTCACGCGGCCACCGGTGTTCATGTAGGCGACCACGAGCAGGTCATCGCCGTAGCGCTCGATCAACTGGTCGGCGACGGGCTCGACCATGTAGTCCTTGGCGAGCATCTCCATCGTGCAGCCGGCCTTGGGATTGGTGATCCAGACCGACTGGTCGTCGTGGGCGAGGATCGCGATCGACTCGGCCATGAAGTGCACGGCCGACTCGACGATGACCTTCTTCTGCGGGTTGCGCGCGGCCTGCAGGGCGAGCTGGTAGCTGTCGGAAACGGCGCCGCCGTAGCGCTCGACGAGCTTCACGATCTCGCCACCCATGTAAAAGTGGGCCACGAGCAGCAGCGAGTCGCCAAAGTGGTCGAGGGCGGGCTTGGCGTACTTGTCGAGCCACGGCAGGACCGTCCCCGGGCGCCGGTCGGGCAGGGCCAGGTATTCCTCGGCGTAGGGCCGGAACTCCTCCTGGTACCAGTCCAGCGGCAGGTCGGTCTGGCAGATGTTCATGTCGGGATCCAGACGGATCCCCGAACGCTTGGGGAGAGAGGTTTCCAAGAGGCGGGCCTTCAGGAGGAATCGGGTCGGGCCCGAGAATAGCATGGCGCGCAGGCTTCCCGTGGCACTCCAACTCCGACTCTTGGCCGTGGCGCTCGTCGCCGCAGGCTGGTTCGTCCGGCCGACGTTGTTCGCCCAAGGGGAGGCACGTTGGCCGGCGAGTGGAATCGTCGACGTGCGCGGATCGATGCGCGCACCGGCGGGGGAGCACGTGCGCGTGCCGCAGGTCGCTGTCGCCGGCGAACCGGCGTGTGCGCTGCGGATCGCCGGCTTGGTCGGCGCCGT